>URVK01000271.1 GCA_900551305.1 uncultured Collinsella sp. | reverse complement strand
TTCCTTCTTCTTGAAAACGTAGGTTTGTGACAAGCCCGCCAAGGCAACCGGCGCGGCACGGGAATCAAGGCATTGCGATTCTCGAAAATAGTTCTTGAAATTCTATTCTTGATTGCATATCATCTCAACGAGTTTCGATAAGAAAGGATGCGCATGCGACCGTCTGTTGTGCTTGACATGAAGCGAAGCGCAGTGCGTGAAGCGGTAGGCCGCTTTCGCGCCGCGAACCCGCGCGTCTTCGGCTCGGTGCTGCATGGCACCGACCGGGATGGCAGCGACCTCGACCTGTTGGTCGATGCGCTGCCCGGTGCCACGTTGTTGGACTTGGGCGATTTGGAAGAAGAACTGAAATCGCTGCTCGGCGTTGACGTCGATCTGCTGACTCCCGGCGACCTGCCGCCGAAGTTCCGGGCCAAGGTGCTCGCGGAGGCGCAACCGATATGAGCGAGAACCGCCTGCCCGATTACCTCGACCACATTCAGCAGGCCGCAACCGATGCGCGCAGCTTCGTGGAAGGGATGGCCAAGGACGACTTCTTGGCCGACAAGCGCACCCAGCAGGCCGTCATCATGAGCCTGATCGTCATCGGCGAGGCGGCCACAAAGGTGATGGATGGCTACGTCGAGTTCACCCAGGCGCATGCCGACGTGCCGTGGCGCAGCATGCGCAATATGCGTAATCGCATGGCTCACGGCTATTTCGACATCAACCTCGATGTGGTGTGGGAGACGGTACAGGAATGGCTGCCGGCGTTGCTCCAGCAATTGCCCGCCGTGCGTCAGGATGCCGACGATGAAGACCGTAACGACAACTGTGAAAGAGGGATCTCCGATGACTGTTGAATCGAGAATATTTTCTGTAGCCGAGTATGTTCAGCCGTCCGAAGGCGAGCCTATTCGTTCCGTTGTGCTTGAAACCCGAGACTCAATTATCGTGGTTTGGCATGTCCATCCCGGGCAGGAAATTGCGGCTCACATTCATCCTCACGGCCAAGACACGTGGACTGTTTTGTCGGGAATGGCTGATTACTTTCAGGGCAATGGGATTGTTCGTGCCCTCAGGGAAGGTGAGATAGCCGTGGCAAGACCGGGCCAAGTGCACGGGGCGCGAAATACAGGTACCGAGCCATTTGTGTTAGTCTCGGTTGTGGCATCAGCCAATGCCGGTTTCGTATTGGCTGAGCGATAGAGCCCAATCTCTGGAGTTGGTCCAATGAGCGGTCGGGGAGATAGGTAACAGACATGCAGCGGACACGGCTGCTAAACCAGGTCGCAAACCTCCTTGCGTCGCAGCGTGCCGCAAGCGACGCGATCAATCGAATGGGGTCGGCATGAGACTGAACACCATCCAGTTCCCGACCGCGTAGCCGCCTGTCCTGCCGATCAGGTCTTGACCATCGACGCCTGGGATCAGTCCTGAATGTTCTTGGAGACCACTACGTTATGAGCCGCAGCCGCCGCAAAACACCCATCGTCGGGCACACGACCTGCGGCAGCGAGCGCGAGGACAAGAAGCTCTGGCATCAGCGCTGGCGCACCCGTGAGCGCACGGCGCTGACCAGCGCGTCGCCCGAAGCCCTGAGCGCCCATCTGCCCCTGCTGGAAAACCAGGCCAGCAGCGTCTGGTCGATGGGCAAGGATGGCCGCTCCTACTGGCCCGTCAAGCGCCAGGCCGCCACGGCGGATCGCATCGCCAATCACAAGGGACGCAACCCGCAAGAACGCGCCTCCCTGAAAAAGCGCCTGCTGCGCAAGTGGATGAGCAAATGAAGCTCTCCTTCCATCAGCACATTGCGCTGTTCTGGATGATCGGTGCTCCGGGCGTCTTCGCGCCCGTGATCGAGAACGCCAAGCGGCCCGATGCCGGCGCCGTCATGGCGTGGGGTGTCGCGATCGTGGCGGTGATGATCCTCTTCACCCCTTTGCTGCTGCGCTGTCCACCATTCCGGCGCTGGTATGGCCGGACGGATGCGCTGTCGGAGCGGCAGCGCCCGGCGCCTTGCTCCTGTGCT
>URVK01000270.1 GCA_900551305.1 uncultured Collinsella sp. | reverse complement strand
GAGCGTATGGAGCTTGTGATGCGTGAGGCGGGCGTGGAGCTGCACGAGCGGGCAGACTGGAACCCAATTCGCCGCGCGCCGGACGACTTTGACCGCGCACCGTTGGCGCACAAGGAGGAGCTCATTGAGTCCAATCCCGCGTGGGGTCAGATTGTCTGCCGCTGCGAGACAGTACCCGAGGCCGAGATCGTGGCCGCGATCCGACGCCAGCCGGGCGCGGTCTCGATCGAGGGCGTCAAGCGCCGCTGCCGTGCCGGCATGGGTCGGTGCCAGAGTGGTTTTTGCCAAAGCCGCGTGGTGGCGATTCTTGCCCGAGAGCTGGGCTGCGACCCCAGCGAGGTGCTGTTGGAGGATACCGGATCTTGGTTGGTTGAGGGACCGCTAAAGGGGGTGCGCTAGGATGGCGACGTTTGATATGCGCGACGGACGCGCGGAGGCCGGAGCTGTAGCGTCGGTGTCGACGCAGGCCTTCGACGTGGTCGTCATCGGCGGCGGACCCGCTGGCATGGCGGCTGCGCTTGCCGCACATAGTGCCGGCGCCCACGTGGCCATCGTGGAGCGCGAGCAGCACCTGGGCGGAATCCTCCGCCAGTGCATCCACCCCGGCTTTGGCCTGTCGCACTTTAAACAGGAACTCACCGGTCCCGAGTACGCGCAGCGCTTTATCGACCAGGTGCGCGCGACCGACATTGCGCTGTTCCTGAACAGCATGGTGCTTGGGATTGATTCAGGCGAGAGCGCGAGCGCAGGCGACCTGAGCACGGGCCAGGCCGCGGGAACCGCCACAGTCCATACCGTCACGCTCATGAGCCCTGCCGGCATGCTGCAGCTCACCGGGCGCGCGATCGTCCTTGCCATGGGTTGCCGTGAGCGCACCCGCAGCGAGATCAAGATCCCCGGCAGCCGACCCGCCGGCGTGTTTACGGCGGGCCTGGCGCAGCGATACATCAATATCGAGAACCTCAAGCCCGGCTCGCGCGCTGTCATCTTGGGCTCGGGCGACATCGGGCTGATCATGGCACGTCGCTGCACGCTCGAGGGAATTTCGGTCGAGGGCGTGTACGAGCTCATGCCGTACGCCAACGGGCTGCGCCGCAATGTAAAGAACTGTCTGGACGACTTTGGCATTCCGCTGCATCTGTCCACCACCGTCACACGCGTGATCGGGCACGACCGTGTGGAAGCCGTCGAGGTGAGTCAAGTCGACGAGCACCTGGCGCCCATTCCGGGGACCGAGCGCATTGTTCCGTGCGACACGCTGCTGCTTTCGGTGGGCCTGATTCCCGAGACCGAGCTTTCGGTTGCCGCGGGCGTGGAGCTGGACCCACGCACGCGCGGCGCCGTGGTGGACCAGAGCCTGCAGACGGACGTGCCGGGCATCTTTGCCTGCGGCAACGTGCTGCACGTGCACGACTTGGCCGAAAACGTGACGACCGAGTCCGAGAGGGCTGGCGCAGCTGCAGCGACGTACGCGCTGGGGACCGACGCGGGCACCGTTCCGGACTGGGAGCTCACTGTCTCCCCTGCCGGCATCGCGGGCTACGCGCTGCCGGGACGCATTACGACTGTGACACTCACCAGACTCAACTTCCGCGTGCGCCGACCCGTCGACGCCGCCCGCGTACGAATCCTAGCCGACGGCAAGGAGCTGTTCGCCGGCAAGGTCCGAGCGTTTAAGCCGAGCGTTATGGAAAGCTTCCCGCTGCCGGCAAAGGTGATTCAGCGCACACTCGACCTGGGTGCCAGCGAGATTGTCCTATCCGTCGACCCCGTCGAGGAGGCATAAACTATGAGCGATAACGTGATCGAAACGCTCAAGTTCAACTGCACCATCTGCCCATCCGAGTGCCTCCTGACCGTGGAGGTGGAGCGTGACGCAGACGGCGCCGTGGCAGAGGTGCGCTCCGTGACCGGCAACAGATGCCCGCGCGGTGATAAGTTCGCACATCAGGAGCTCACCTGCCCCATGCGCGTGCTCACCACCACCGTGGCCGTATCCGGCAGCGACGAGGTGCTG
>URVK01000269.1 GCA_900551305.1 uncultured Collinsella sp. | reverse complement strand
GACGCTGCAAACGCCCCTAAGCGGCAATCTGACGTTCAATCGTCGGGCATGACCAAAAGGTCAATGCCCTCCTCTTTCACGTCACCTTGCTCGCTTAGGGGCGTTTTCGCTTTCCGTCCTCTACCTGCGGCATTGTCGTTGCCGGCACTTGTTCGGCACTTGGGGACGTTCCTTTTGTGCCGGCAGGTGGGGACACTCCTTTGTTAGAAGATCCGGCGCAGGTCTCCGCGGTTGAGTGCTTCGTCGAAGAGGTGCTTGAACACCACACTGCCGTGCAGACCGTCGTGCTCGAACTCGTTGGTCACCCAGGCATGCGAGTTGCCCACGCGGCTGAGCGTATCGAGCTGCAGGCCCGAATCCACGTACATGTCGTCGAAATACACCGCGGCCTGGAGCGGCACTTCGTTGTAGGCCAGGCGCTGCGGGTCGTAGATCTTGTCCCAGCTGGTGTCTTCCATCAGCAGGTCCATGGCGGGCTTGAAGGGCTTGAGCTCGGGCATCTGCTCGAACATCCACGGGAACATGGCCTCGCCGGTAAACATGAGCGGGCGCGCGAGGGTGTCGAACTCGGTGCGGTGAGCCTTCTCTTCAGCCGCGGCCCAGCCAATGGGCATAGTGTCACCGTCGGCGTATATGAACTCCTGCAGCGTCCAGTACAGCGGATTCGTGCGCGTGTTGGTGCGCTCGAAGGCGCGCATCAAAAAGCTGTCAGATACCGAGGCGTCGCAGGTCAGCGTGCCGTCGCCATCAACAAAAGCGTGATCGATAATCCAATGCATGCGTTCAAAGCTCGGCTTCATGCCAAAGTCGCTGCCCATGAGCTGTAGGCGCTCGACTGTCATCGGCGAGCCGTCGGGCAGCACGGGCTTCTGGGCTTCGAGCGCATCGGCCAGGGCTGCCACGCGCTCGACGTCAGCGGGGTAGCGGTCATAATACTGCTGCGTCTTGGCGGCCATGCGCGGGAAGGTGTGCGCGTAGACCTCGCTTGCGCTCGCCGGCACGTGGGGGATTCCGCCGCAGGTAAAGCTCGCCGCCACGCCCTCGGGGAAGAGCGACAGGTAGCTCAGCGTCAAAAAACCGCCGTAGCTTTGGCCGAGCGTGACCCACGGCTTGCCTCCAAAGCCCACTAGGCGCAGGTACTCAAAATCGCGCACGATGGAGCTGGCGAGGTGGCGCTTGAGGTAGTCCGCCTGCGAGCGAGCCGCATTGGCGCCTGCTGCCTCGGCGCGATCGCCCAAGGCGGCAATCGTGCGCCCGTCCACGCAGCTGCTGCGTCCGGTGCCGCGCTGGTCGGGAAGGACCACGCGGAAGTGCTTGACGGCCTCCTCGATCCAGCCGTCGCTTGTGGGCGTCAGCGGACGCGGGCTCTCGCCGCCGGGGCCGCCCTGCAAAAACAGGAGCAGTGGCAGATCGTC
This sequence comes from uncultured Collinsella sp., assembly GCA_900551305.1. GTDB lineage: Bacteria > Actinomycetota > Coriobacteriia > Coriobacteriales > Coriobacteriaceae > Collinsella. Next base: position 603 of record URVK01000269.1, on the reverse strand, counting down.
GTTGATGCGGTCGGGCGCGCAAACCACGCGGTAGAAGAGCTTGATGCTCTCGGGCGCGCCGGCGATGGGTGCCGGCATAGCGCCGCGGCGCATGGTGCTGCCGACGGCCAGGAGCATCGGCTCCAGGCCGCGCCAGTCAAGGGGGACGTCGATGCTGTGGTCCTCGACGTAAAGGCCGGGGACGTGGTACGAAGTGATGAGGGCCATGTGAGACTTCCGTTCGTTGCGGTGTTTCGGGTTGACCAATTCTACCGCCGCGGGCGAGGCCATGCGCAAATCGGCTACCATGGTTGCAAACTTCTAGGAGAAAGGGCCGCCCATGTCGGTCGATATAGCCACGTATGTCCACGATCTTGCCGTTGCCGCCAAGGCAGCGTCGGCCTCGCTTGCCACGGCGAGCGATGAGCAGCGCCAGGAGGCCGTGCGCGCCATGGCCGCAGCACTGCGCAACGGTGTCGACTCCATCGTCGCCGCCAACGAGCTCGATATGTCCGCTGCGCGCGATGCGGGTACCTCGGCCGGACTGCTCGATCGCCTGCTGCTGACGCCCGAGCGCGTCGAGGGCATGGCCGCCGGCCTGGGAAAGGCGCCCCGCCCTTGGCC
>URVK01000268.1 GCA_900551305.1 uncultured Collinsella sp. | reverse complement strand
GAGCACAACCTTGCCAAGGTTGGGGTCGCGGGTTCGAGCCCCGTTGTCCGCTCCAAACGTAACAGCCCGACTACTACGGTAGCCGGGCTTTTTCGTACCCGTCGCCTGGGCTCGAACCCGCGAGGGAGCGATCGTTTTGGGGCGTGGCTGTGGCGTTGTTTGTCGCGAATGTCCGCTTTGGGCGTATCATCGTGGGCATCTCGCATAACCTCGTTGCAAGGGAGATACGCCCCATGGCTACAGAAAAGTCTTCTTCGCGCTCGTGGATGTCCGATGCCGCGATCTATCAGATCTACCCGCGCTCGTTTAAGGATTCGACTGGTTCGGGTCTGGGCGATATCGCGGGCATTACCCAGCAGATGGACTATCTTGAGCGACTGGGTATCGAGGCCATCTGGCTGAGCCCGTTTTACCCTTCGCCTCTTGTCGATGGCGGCTATGATGTGGCGGACTACTGCGATGTCGACCCACGTCTCGGCTCGCTTGACGACTTCGATGACATGATCGCTGCGGCTCACGCGCGCGGCATCAAGGTCATCGTCGACATCGTGCCCAACCATTCATCCAACCAGCACCCCTGGTTCAAAGCCGCTCTTGCCGCCGGCCCCGGATCGCCCGAACGCGCCCGTTATATCTTCCGCGATGGTCGCGGCGAGCATGGCGAGCTGCCTCCCACCAATTGGAATGCCAACTTTGGCGGCCCCGCATGGACGCGTGTTGCGGACGGTCAGTGGTATCTGCACATGTTTACGCCCGAGCAGCCGGACTTTGACTGGTCATGCCCTGAGGTTCACGCGCTCTTTTGCGACGTCCTGGCGTTTTGGAGCGATCGAGGCGTCGACGGCTTTCGCATTGATGTGGCGCAGGGTCTCGCCAAGGATCTCGACCGCGATGACCTCGACCGGTGGCATCTCGCCGAGGGCGATGACATGGTTGACGACGGCACCCATCCGCTGTGGGACCGCAATGAGGTCCACGAGATCTATCGCGAGTGGCGCCGCGTGTTCGACCGCTATAATCCGCCGCGCAGTGCCGTTGCCGAGGCGTGGGTGCTGCCCGAGCGCCAGTATCTCTACGCGCGTCCCAGCGAGCTTGGCCAGACATTCAACTTTGAGTTTGCCAAGGCCACTTGGACCTATGATGACATGCACACTGCAATCGAGAAGGGCTTGAAGGCAGCCGTCGAATCCGATTCCGCCTCGACCTGGGTACTCTCCAACCACGACGTGCCGCGCGTGGCGACACGCTATGCCCTGCCGCAAATCAAGGCGACGCGCTACCACCAGATTGCGCTCGACTGGCTCTTGCGCGACGGGTCGTCTTATGACGAGGACCGTGAACTCGGCGAGCGCCGCGCGCGGGCGGCCCTTTTGCTTGAGCTGGCGCTTCCGGGCTCGGCATACGTGTATCAGGGTGAGGAGCTCGGCCTTTTTGAGGTGGCTGATATCCCGTGGGCTGCACTCGAAGACCCTACTGCGACCAATACGCACGGACCGAAGCGTGAGAAGGGGCGCGACGGCTGTCGTGTGCCCCTGCCGTGGGTGGCAGCGGACGATCCCGCGCATGGCGGATCGTTTGGGTTTTCGCCGGCAGACGCCGATGCAGCGCCTCATCTGCCGCAGCCTGCATGGTTTTCCGATTATGCTGCCGATAAGGAAGAAGCGGACCCGACATCGATGCTTGCGCTCTATCGTGACGCCCTCTGGCTGCGGCGCAAGCTGCGCGGGTGCGCCAACGATCTTGCGTGGCTCGATCTTGACGGGCGCACCGGTCTTGCGGATGGTGCCGAGGGCGCTGAGGGCGGCGTCATCGCCTATCGCCGCGATAACGGCTGGGCGTGTGTGACGAACTTCGGTGCAGCACCTGTGGAGCTGCCGGCGGGCAGGGTCCTGCTCACCTCATCACCGCTTGCAGACGGCAGGCTCGCGCAGGACAGCTCTGCCTGGATCATGCTCGGCGAGATGTAGTGGCCTCTTGCGGCGAGGTTTCGGTTGGCCTCGCCTTTCGGGGCGTTAGAA
>URVK01000267.1 GCA_900551305.1 uncultured Collinsella sp. | reverse complement strand
TGGCCCAGCCAAGCAAAAACCGCGGCGTGGAGCCGCTCTCGCCGCAGTCGAGCGTGCCACCGGCAAGGGCCTTGAGCAGGCCAAACTCAACGCTCTTCATAGTGGGGTGGACCTGGAAGCCGTCCTCGGCGGTCTCGATGCGGGCGCCGAGCGCCGTGAGGCAACGCACCGTGGCCTCGATGTCGGCGCAGGTGGTGTTGCAGGTAACGTGCGTCTCGCCGTTGGCAAGCGCAGCGCAGATGATCAGGCGATGCGCCATCGACTTGGACGCGATGGCGGGAACGGTGCCCTTGAGCGGGGACGGGGTAATGCGGGCTAACATGCGGAAGCGTCTCCCTTCTGGCCGAGGCCCTCGGCAATCAAATCGTGGAAGGTGGAAAGCGGCATGCGGCCGATGCTGCAGCGGCCAATGCCGTGCGGAATCACCAGGTCGATGGTGTCACCGGAGCGTTTTTTGTCGTGCAGCGCCTCGGCAAAGATGGCGTCGGCATCTTGGTCGCAGCGGGTCTTGAGGCCATGGCGGGCGCAGAGTTCCTCAATACGATCGGGCAGTGCAGCATCGCAAATGCCGTGCAGGGCCGCGGCGCGTGTGATGATGCCCATGCCGATCGAAACGCAGTTGCCGTGTCCGAGCTCAAAGTGCTCGCAGGCCTCGACGGCGTGTCCGGCGCTGTGTCCAAAATTGAGGAGCTTGCGCTGGTTGGTTTCGCGCTCGTCGGCGACGACCACGGCGCGCTTGATGTCAATATTGCGGGCGATGATGAGCGCTACGCGGGCTACATCGCGGTTGAGCAGCTCCAGCGTGAGCGGGGTCTTCTCCAGCTCGGCGAAAAGCTCTGGGTCGGCGATCACGGCGTGCTTGACGACCTCGCCGCAGCCGTCGGCGAACTGCTCGGGCGTAAGGGTGGCCAGGCACCCCACGTCGGCGATAACCACATTCGGCTGCCAAAAGGCGCCGGCCAGGTTCTTGCCGGCAGCCAGGTCGATGGCGGTCTTGCCGCCCACCGACGAATCCACCATTGCGAGCAGACTCGTGGGGATCTGCACAAACTTGCAGCCACGCATGTAGGTGGCGGCCACAAAGCCCGCCACGTCGCCCACGACGCCGCCGCCGAGTGCCACGATCACGTCGGAGCGCGAAAGCTCGTGCTCGGCCACAAACTCCAAAATGGCAACATAGGTCTCGGCGCGCTTATGGGCCTCGCCGGCCTCGAAGGTGCAGATGCTCACCTCGTAGCCTGATGCCTCCAGACTCTGCTTAACTGGCATTTGGTAGAGCGGGCCCACGTTGGTGTCCGTCACGATGACGGCCTTGGTGCCGCCGGCAGTGGCGCGCACGAGCGGTCCCGCCTGCTCCAGCAAAAACGTGCCAACATGCACCTGGTAGGGGCGTGCGGTGTCGATATCGATGGTAATCGCCATAAGCTTCGGTCCTTTCGACCTGGCGTGATAGGTGGTCTAGTGGGAGGCCTCGTCGTCGAGCGCGCGCTTAATGCGGTCGCCCTCGGCAAGGAGATTCTCCAGATAGCGCTGGTCGCGGTCCTTGAGCGCACGGCTGTAGGCGCCAAGCGACTCGATCAGATGGTCAATCTCGAAGGCGAGCGCATCGGCGTCGTCGATCATGAGCTCGGACCACATCTGAGGATTGAGGTGCGCCACACGGGTGAGATCGCGGTAGCTACCGGCCGAAAAGCCGTGGTGGACCTGGGCAGTGGGGCTCTTGACGTAGGCGTTGGATACCACGTGCGCAAGCTGGCTCGTGAAGGCGATGACGCGGTCGTGCTCGGCGGCGCTGGTCACGCTGAACTTGCCAAAGCCCAAGGGGCGCACCATCTCGCGCACCTGGCCCAAGAGCTCCAGTTTGAGCGCATCGTCCACCGCGGGTGGCACGAGCACGAGCGGGGCGCCCTGGAACAGGTCGGCGCGGGAGTGCGCGTAGCCCGAGAACTGGATGCCTGCCATGGGGTGCGCACCCACAAAGTAAAAGCCGTGCTCGCGGGCAAGCTCAAAGGCGCGCTCGCACACGATGCCCTTGACGCC
>URVK01000266.1 GCA_900551305.1 uncultured Collinsella sp. | reverse complement strand
CTAGTCGCTCAGCAACGGCACACGCCTCAGCGGGAACAAGGTGATCACCCGTCGTCGTCGAGCAGACGATCAGATCCAGCTGGCTCGCGTCGATTCCGGACACCCGGAGTGCCCGCTCGCTCGCCGCTACGGCAAGGTCGTCAAGTGACTCGGTGGTGCAGACGTGGCGGCTCTTGATACCTGTGCGGGTAAAAATCCACTCATCCGAGGTATCGAGGAACTCAGACAGCTCGTCATTGGAAACACTGCGCTCAGGAAGCGCCGAGCCTGTTCCAAGAATCGTGAAACCCATCACTAACCTCCTTTGAGTTGTTGACGTGTTTACATCGACCAAGAGAGGATAGCGCATTTTAGTCGTTGTTGACGTGTTAACATTAAATTGTCCAAATGCGACAAAGGCTTCACATTGTGTCTATCTCTCGACACCATTGCGCGATTGCCTTATTAACTTAGGAGGTAGCAGTTGTTATGGATGCCAAATTAACGATAGTCGACGTAACCGGATCGACCAACGATGACCTGCTCGAAGCAGGGAAACAGGGAGCGCCGCACGGCACAGGACTTGCCGCCCGGGCTCAAACAGCAGGACGCGGCCGGCGCGGGCACAAGTGGGACTCAACCGTCGGCAACTTATTGCTTTCGATTGTCCTGCGCCCATGCGTTAATCCTGCAAAGTACTCTGGTCTTGCCGCCGTCAGCGGCCTAGCGGTGCTCGAAGCACTCGAAAAACAGGGTCTTGCAAACGAGATTGGCCTCAAATGGCCCAACGACCTGGTCGCGCGTGGACGCAAACTCGGCGGCATTCTGGTCGAGGCCGCACGCGATAACGAAGGCAAACCTTTCGCCGTCTGCGGCATTGGCGTCAATGTGAACTATGCGCCCCAAGAGGTGCCCGATGGCGGCCTGCCGGCAATCGGTCTCTCGGACCTTAACGAGAACGTTCCTGCCGTCGACATGCTCCTCGATGAGGTCTATCACGCCGTTATAGACGCTGTAGATGCCTGGGCAGAACGCCTCAACGCCATGGAAGAAAACACCGGACCGCTCGCGCCCGTCCACGGCGAATATGTCGCTCACCTCAATTGGATCGGGGAGCACGTTATCGCCCGCTCCCCCGCTGGGGACGAGCTGGCACGCGGCATCTTTCAAACGGTCGATGGCTTTGGTCGTGCGTGCATCGAAACGGAAGACGGCTTGCGATTCTTCCATTTTGAGGAGGCATCGCTGCGTCCCGTGAGTGAATAGGGCGCCACAGCCAGCCGCTCGGCAGCCTTTCCCGGCGGGCCAAACCCATCATGCAAAACAAAAGGGCCCCGCTACCGTAACGGCAGCGGGGCCCTTTAAGCTATGAGCGATATCGCTTAGAGCTTGATGTCGATGTCGACGCCAGCGGGGAGGTCGAGACGCATGAGCGAATCAACGGTGCCCGAGGTGGGGTCGAGGATGTCGATGAGGCGCTTGTGGGTGCGCATCTCGAACTGCTCACGGGAGTCCTTGTTCACGTGCGGCGAGCGGATAACCGTGTACAGGTTGCGCTCGGTGGGCAGGGGGACAGGACCGGAAACGCGAGCGCCGGTCTTCTGAGCGGTCTCGACGATGAGCTTCGCGGACTGATCGACGACCTCGTGATCATAGCCCTTGAGGCGAATGCGGATCTTCTGGGTAGCCAACTTAAACCTCCAAAGAGTGCGAGAGATGTTCTCGCAGGATTACGTAACAGGGAGCTCGAACTTAGGCGTTCTTGCTCATGACCTCGTCCACGATGGACTTGGGCGCGGGCTCATAAGAGTCGAACTGCATCGTGTAGGATGCACGGCCCTGGGTCTGGGAGCGAAGGTCGGTAGCGTAACCGAACATCTCGCCCAGCGGCACCTTGGCACGGATGAGCTTGCTGTTCTTGCGATCTTCCATGCCCTCGATCTTGCCGCGGCGACCGGAGAGGTTGCCCATAACGTCGCCCATGTACTGCTCGGGGGTCTCGACCTCGACAGCCATGATCGGCTCGCGCACCCGCGGGGCGGGCCTTTTTGGGGCGCTCGAGAAG
>URVK01000265.1 GCA_900551305.1 uncultured Collinsella sp. | reverse complement strand
GTCGGTGGCGACGCCCTTGCGTTCTTCGATGCCGCGGCGCCGATCGTCGATGCCTCCACGCTCGATATGGACGTGCTGTTTTCGCAGTCGCGCTACGAGGAGCAGGGGAGCGGCGACTATCTCAACGCTCCGCTCAACAAGGAGGAGTACGAGGCCTTTATCGAGGCGCTCACCACGGCCGACCGCGTGGTGCTCAAGGACTTTGAGGGCGGCGATCTGTTCCAGGCCTGCCAGCCTGCCGAGGAGGTTGCGCGCACCGGCAAGGACGCCATTCGCTTTGGCGCCATGAAGCCCGTCGGCCTCACCGACCCGCGTACCGGACGTCGCCCTTGGGCGGCGATTCAGCTGCGTGCCGAGAACAAGGAGAAGACCGCCTATAACCTGGTGGGCTTCCAGACCAACCTGACCTTTGGCGAGCAGAAGCGCGTCTTCCATATGGTGCCGGGCCTGGAGAACGCTGAGTTCTTCCGCTACGGTGTCATGCACCGCAATACCTTTGTCGACGCCCCGCACGTGCTCGATGGCACCTTTGCCGTGCCCGGTACCGGCGTGCGCCTGGCCGGTCAGATCACCGGCACCGAGGGGTACATGGAAGCCGTGGCGACCGGTCTGCTCGCGGCGCTCAACACCTATGCAGAGGCTATCGGCGCCGATTCCGTCGAGTTGCCCCGCGTGGGCGCCCTGGGTGCGCTCGTGGGCTATGCGACCGATCCTGCCACCGTGGGCTATCAGCCCATGCATGTCAACTTTGGCCTGGTGCCGCCGCTCGAGGACGGTAAGCGCCGCAGCAAGCGCGACCGCTATCAGGCCTATGCGGACCGTGCGCTCGAGGCCCTCGATGCCTACTTGGCCACGCGTTCCGACTTGTTTGGAGGCGACCGGTCATAGCCTTTGACCTGTACGACACCGTCGACTCTTTTATCGCCTATATCGCACGCGTCGAGGGGCTTTCTCCCAACACGGTGACGGCCTATGGCTCGAGACTGGAGCGCTTTGCTGCCTGGTGCGAGCGCGAGGATATTGATGCTTTCGCTGCCGACGTGCGCACCATTCGTCGCTATCTTGCTGAGCTTTCGCGTGAGCAGGTGGCTCCCCGAACGCTTGCGGCGCACCTGTCGGCTATCCGATCTCTCTATCGCTGGATGGCTGCCGAGGGGATTGTCGAGGGCGATGCGGTCTCGGCGATCGCGTCGCCCAAGCTGCCGCGTGACCTGCCGGGCGTCCTTACGACCCAGCAGGTCGAGGCGCTGCTCAAGACGCCTGATACCTCAACACCCGCGGGACTGCGCGATGCGGCGATGCTCGAGTTGCTCTATGCCTCGGGTGCCCGCATCTCAGAGCTTGCGGCGCTCAATGTGGAATCCATCTCATGGTCCGAGCGCACGCTGCGCCTGTGGGGCAAGGGGAGCAAGGAGCGTATCGTCCCTCTGTATCGTCGTGCGCTCGATGTGACGCGTCTCTATATTGAAGAGGGGAGGCCGGAGTTGCTCGCTCGGGCAAAGCGCCGCGACCTCGCTACCGGGCCGCATCCGCTGCTTATATCGGCGCGCGGCAATCGCATGAGCGCCGCGATGCTCCGGCGGCGGTTCCATACGCTGGCGACGCTCGCCGGCATTCCGGCTGACATCGCCCCGCATGCGATGCGCCATACCTTTGCGACCGACTTGCTCGAGGGCGGTGCGGACCTGCGCTCGGTTCAAGAGCTGCTAGGTCATGCGAGCCTGTCCACGACGCAGATCTACACGCATCTCACACCCGATCGGCTTAAACGTGCCGTGGCTCAAGCCCATCCCCGCGGCGAATAGTGGCTGGGACGTCCCGCGCCGCACTCAGGTGTGTGGTTTTGATTGCGGGTTGGCAGGAAGAGGCATTCCTGCTATCATTCATCGGGTTGCTTCACGGCAACATGTTTTTATCACGCACGCGCGGCTACTTCATACCGTGGTGCCCGGGCTTTGGTAGCACATGTCCGGGTTGGTTTTGGAGGATGACCCCGCGCGGAGGCAAACCACAGGAGGTTTAACATGGCTACCAAGATTAATATCCGCACCC
>URVK01000264.1 GCA_900551305.1 uncultured Collinsella sp. | reverse complement strand
ACATGGGCCAGGGGGGGGGGGGGGGGTGGCGCGGGCGGGGGAGCCACGGCCGGGGCCGACGCCGATGCCGTTGTCCTTGGCCCATTGCACGTACTCGGCAACGATCAAAAAGTAGGCGGCAAAGCCCTTGTCGCAGATGACCTTGTATTCGTACTCAAAGCGCTCTTTGATGTTGACGCCGCCGATCTCGCGCGTGGCCCAGTCGTCACCGTAGTGCTGGCGCAGGCCCTTCTCGCACTCGCGGCGGAACTGGCTCTCGTGCGTCTCGCCGGGATCGAGCAACGGGAAGCGCGGCAGGATGATGGAGTCCCAGTCCAGCTCAACGTAGCACTTGTCGGCGATCTCGAGCGTGTTGTCGCAGGCCTCGGGGCAATACGGGAACATCGCCCGCATCTCCTCCTCGGTCTTCATGTAAAACTCCGAGCCGGTCATGCGCATGCGGTTAGGGTCGTCGACCTTGGCGTTCATGCCAATGCACATGATGACGTCCTGCACGGGCGCGTCCTCGCGGCGCAGGTAGTGGAAGTCGTTGGTGGCGATGACCTTGACGCCCACCTGCTTGGCGATGTCGATGAGCGTGCGGTCCATCTGCTCGTCGGTCAGGCCGTTGTCGGTGGTGATGCCGTGTTCCTGGATCTCGATGTAGAAGTCGCCGGGCTCGAAGGTGTCACGGAAGGTCTCGGCCCACTTGATGGCGCCCTCCATGTCACCGCGGTCGATGTACTTGGGGATGATGCCCGCGATGCAGGCGCTCGTGCAGATCATGCCCTTGGCGTGGCGGCGCAGGTTGTCGAGCGTCACGCGCGGCTTGTAGTAAAAGCCCTGCACGGCGGCCTCGGAAACCGTCTGCATCAGGTTGACGTAGCCCTCCTGGTCCTTGGCCAGAAGGATCATGTGGTAGAGCTCGGGCTTGTGGTCGCGAGCAAGGGTCTCGTCCGGCGTAAAGTAGACCTCGCAGCCAAAGATGGGCTTGATGACCAGGGGCGGCTTGAGCTCGTCGATGTTGCCCTTCTCGTCCCACATGGCCATGTCCTTCACATACTGGGCATGCTCGCGCGGGTTTTCCTCGGGATCGGGCTCCACCAGCTCGTCGCGGCGGTCCTTTTCCAGGAAGGCCTTGTCGTGGCTCCAGGTTTTGTACTCGGGCGTGTTGTGGTTGACGGCGTCGCAGGCCAGCGCCAGGTCGGGCACGCCATACATGTAGCCGTGGTCGGTAATGGCCACGGCGGGCATGCCCAGCTCAACGGCACGGTTGACCATATCCTGGATACGGGTTGCGCCGTCGAGCATGGAAAAGACAGTGTGGTTGTGCAGATGGACGAATGCCATGTGATGAGCTCCGATGCGGGTTCGTGTTCTGACTGAACGATTTTACCCCACGGCACGGACAGCACCCGAACCTAGCCAAACCCACACGGCTCCTCTTGAGTTGCGGTGAAATAGTTCCCGCTTGGGCCATCTGGGCCGCAATACAGGAACTATTCCACCGCAAGCTATCTGAGGGCTAGAGATTGTAGGTGACTACTTGGGGCTCGGCGGGATTGACGAAGAGAGTCGGATCGGCCTGCTCCACGCGAACGAACTTGACGGTCACAGCCTCAAAGCCCGCCCTGCGCAGAACGTCGGCGTAGACGCACGCCTGCAGGGCGTGCTTCTCCTGCAGCTGTTCCGGCGTCTCGTCCGGCGCGCCGCCCGTCTTGTAGTCGATGACCAGCGCACATGACGAATCCGCCGGGTTCGTCGCCAAAGCGTCGATGGCGCCCTCGGCATAAGCACCGTAGCGAGCGATGTCCTCGTCCTCGCAGCCCAGTGAAAAGAACGGCACCTCGGCGCGAACGCACGGCCACGCGAGCAAGTCGGCACGAACAGCCGACTTGAGCCAGCGGTCCAGGGCAACGTCGAAGCGCTCACGCTGCTCCGGCGTCAGGCACCACAGGCGCGCCAGCGCATCGGCACGCTCAGCGGGCAGCGCATCGGCACCCATCTCGATCAGCCACTGGCAGGCGGCATGGAACGCCGAGCCCAGCGCCATGGGGTTGCCGGCGGGCTCAACGGCAGCCA
>URVK01000263.1 GCA_900551305.1 uncultured Collinsella sp. | reverse complement strand
GCTCGCCGGCATGCACGCCCCCGGCGGCATTTGTCAGCTCGTCGGCGGGACGAACCGAGTTGTCCTCGTCCACGGAAACGGCGACGACACCGGCACACACCGTGGCGCCGTCACGCTCGCCCGTCAGGATATCGGTCATGGCTACGTGCTCCAAAATCTGCACGTTATCCAGCTTGCGAACGGCCTGGAGCAGCTTGGTCGTAATCTCCTTGCCGGTGATATCGGCATGGAAGGCAATGCGCGGACGGCTGTGCGCGCCCTCGCGGGTAAAGTCGAGGCTGCCGTCGGCCTTGCGCTCAAAATCCACGCCCATCGCTAGCAGGTCGTTGATGACCGAGCGGCTCGAGCGGATCATGATGTCGACGCTCTCGCGGCGGTTCTCGTAATGGCCGGCGTGCATGGTGTCCTCAAAGAAGGCATCGTAGTCCGAGCCCTCGGGCAGCACGCAGATGCCGCCCTGTGCGAGCATCGAATCGCACTCGTCGACAGCGCCCTTGGAGAGCATGATCACGCGCGTGCTCGTCGGCAGGTTGAGAGCCGCGTACAGGCCCGCTACGCCGCAGCCGGCAATGACGACGTCGCACTCCATGTCGGGGTATTGCTTGGTTTCCATAGGAATCCTCTCCCTTGAATGTGACATAAGGGACCATCCCTCATGCCACATTGTTCTAGCGCGCTGCGTACTCGAGCATGCGGTCGAGCGTAAGTTTGGCCTGGTCGGCAGCCTCGTCCGACACGCCGATCTGCACCTCGCCCTCACCCGTCTCCAGGCAGCGCACGAGCTTTTCGAGCGTGATGAGATCCATGTTGACGCAGGTGGGCTGCACCGCAGGGAAATAGAACTTTTTGCCGGCGCCCTCGCAGCGGCGCTCGAGCTCGTAGAGCACGCCGCGGACCGTCACGATGATGAACTCGCTCGCGTCCGACTCCTCGGCGTACTTGATGATGCCGGCGGTGGAGCCGATGTAGTCGGCCTCGGCCAGAACGTCGGCCTTGCACTCGGGATGCGCCAGCACGAGCGCGTCGGGGTGGGCCTCCGTCGCGTCAACGATCTGCTCGACGGTGATGATGTGGTGGCGCGGGCAGTAGCCCTTGTTGAGGATGACGTGCTTTTGCGGCACCTGCTCGGCTACGAAGCGACCCAGGTTTTGGTCGGGAATGAACAGGACATGCTGCTGCGGCAGCTCGGACACAATCTTGACGGCGTTGGAGCTGGTGACACACACATCACTCCAGCTCTTGATCTCGACCGTGGAGTTGACGTAGCAGACGACAGCCAGGTCGTCGCCGTACTCGGCGCGCGCCGCGTCGACCGTCTCACGCTTGACCATGTGCGCCATGGGGCAGTCCGCGCCCGGCTCGGGCAGCAGCACGGTCTTGGTGGGGTTGAGCAGCTTGGCGCTCTCGCCCATAAACTCCACGCCGCACAGCACGATGGTCTGCTGCGGCAGGCTCTTGGCAAGCTTTGCCAGGTAAAAGCTGTCGCCGACGTAATCAGCCACGGCCTGTACCTCGGGCGCCACGTAATAGTGCGCTAGGATCACCGCGTCACGTTGGGTTTTTAGTTGTTGAATGGCCTCGACAAGCTCTGCGGGCACCAGTGCCGCGCGCTCCGTTGCCGTCGTTGCCGATGCTAGGGCGGCCGCGATATCGCGTGCAAGCTCCGACGCATCCATGTTCGCGCTCTGTGCCATCAAGGCCCCTCTCTTTTGGCGAATCTTGGGGCTTTAGTATGACACCTAGGTTTACAGCTGACAAGACAGCTGTAAACCTAGGTGTCAAGTTGAAATAAAGATTCAATCATGTGGCAGGTCCATTTTCGAACTGGCAAGCTGAGGATAGCCGAGCTCTCGATAGCGCAGGAGGCATCTTTCGCCACCGCAATACCGCTCGGCGCGAGTTGCACGACGTGGGGCGCAAATGGGACACGCCTCCGCGAGCGGTCCGCACCCAATGTGGCAAAATCGAACTACTAAGGGGGCCCAGAATGCTCAAGATTATTGCCTGCGACGATGATGTCGCTTTTCTAGATAGACTGCACCGGATGATCGACCGTTGGTCGACCGAGACGGG
>URVK01000262.1 GCA_900551305.1 uncultured Collinsella sp. | reverse complement strand
GCACGGCGCGCATCGTCGTCGAGCTCCACGTACAGCGGATCAAAATCATGGCTGCGCTCCTCCACAGGGCGCAGCTCGTGGGTCACGCGATCGATATCAAGAAAAGCACCGGGCTTACCCATGGCACTTACGCCTCCTTCTTGGTCGAAGCAACAGGGCTGGCAGCCACGGACGCAGCGCCCGCAGCACCGCCCGCGGCATCAAAGCGAGCGACATCCGCGGCACTCGCGCGACCGGTCACGATGTCAAACGCCAACTCCTCGGCCTGCGCATGCGTCTTGCCGGCTGCCTCGCCCGCGGCGACAATCGCCAGCACGCGCTCATACTCGGTCGGAATGACCTTCACAAAGTGCTTGCTCATCGTCTCAAAGCTGTAGAGCAGCTTAATGCCGCGCGGGCTCTGCGTCGCGTCCACGTGCTCCTGGATGAGCGCGCGAATCTGCACCAGCTCGGCGGCCGTCGGGGCCTTGAGTTCAACGCTCTCGTGGTTCACGCGGGCATCGAGCGTGCCGTACTGGTCAAAGACAAAGGCCACGCCACCCGTCATACCGGCAGCAAAATTCTGCCCGACCTCGCCCAGGATGAGCGCCAGGCCGCCCGTCATGTACTCGCAGCCATGGTTGCCGCAGCCCTCGACCACCACAGTTGCACCGGAGTTGCGTACGCCAAAACGCTGGCCGGCAAGACCGTTAATGAAGCCGCGGCCGCTCGTGGCACCAAAGAACGCAACGTTGCCCACAATGATGTTCTCGTCGAACTTGTAGGTCGCATGCGGGTTGGGGCGCACCGACACCTCGCCACCCGAAAGACCCTTGCCAAAGTAATCGTTGGCGTCGCCGCACACGTTGAGCGTAATGCCGCGCGGCAGGAAGGCGCCAAAGCTCTGACCGGCCGAACCATCGCAATCGACGGTGATGGAGCCGGCGGGCAGGCCCTCGGGATGTGCCTTGGTCACCGCATTGCCCAGGATGGTGCCCACGCAACGGTTAACGTTGGCGATGTCGGCATGGAAGCGAATCGGGTGCAGGCGGGCACGGGCATCGGCCGTATAGGGCACAAACAACGTCTTGTCGAGCTCGCTGTCCGCTGCCATCTGCGGCAGGAAGTGGCGACCGTCGGCACCCGGGATATGGGCACCGAACTCGCAGGTCGCGCTCGCCAGCACGGGCGACAGATCGAGCAGGTTAGCCTTGCGGTTGCCCGGGACCTCAATCTGGCGCAAGCACTCGGGATGGCCGACCATCTCGTCGACGGTGCGGAAGCCCAGGCTCGCCATGACCTCGCGCAGCTGCTCGGCAACAAAGAGCATAAAGTGCTCGATGTGCTCGGGCTTGCCGCGGAAGCCGCGACGCAGGCGGCAGTTTTGCGTGGCGATGCCGGCCGGGCAGGTATCCTGCTGGCAGTCGCGCTGCATGAGGCAGCCCATCGAGATGAGCGGCATGGTCGCAAAGCCAAACTCCTCGGCGCCCAGCAGGCAGGCGACGGCAACATCGGTGCCGTCCATGAGCTTGCCGTCGGCCTCGAGCACCACGCGTGAGCGCAGGCCATTTTGCAGCAGCGTCTGCTGGGCCTCGGCAAGGCCAAGCTCCAGCGGCAGGCCGGCGTGCCAAATGGAATCGCGCGCAGCGGCGCCCGAGCCGCCATTGTCCGCTGATCAAGATCTTGTCGGCAGCACCCTTGGCCACACCGGTGGCGATGGTGCCGACGCCGGCCTCGCTGACCAGCTTGACCGACACGCGTGCGCCGGGGTTGGCGTTCTTAAGATCGAAGATCAGCTCTGCCAGGTCCTCGATGGAGTAGATGTCGTGGTGCGGCGGAGGCGAGATCAGGCCGATGCCGGGCGTGGACTGACGGACCTCGGCGATCCAGGGGTAGACCTTCTTGCCGGGCAGGTGTCCGCCCTCGCCGGGCTTGGCGCCCTGGGCCATCTTGATCTGAATCTCGAAGGCGCTGCACAGGTAGCGGCTCGTCACGCCAAAGCGCGCGCTTGCCACCTGCTTGATGGCGGAGTTCTTGGAGTCACCGTTGGCCAGCGGGGTCTCGCGACGCGGATCCTCGCCGCCCTCGCCCGAGTT
>URVK01000261.1 GCA_900551305.1 uncultured Collinsella sp. | reverse complement strand
CTATCCTCAGATCATCAACATCGCCTTTCAGATGGCGTTTGCCATGATCACGGCCGCTATCGTTACGGGCAGCCTGGCAGGCCGCGTTAAGTTTGGTGCCATGGCGGCCTTCCTGGGCATTTGGCTGCTCGTGGTCTATGCGCCGCTCGCCCACATGGTCTGGGGCGGCGATGGCTCTTTTATCGGCGACATCATCGGCGCGCTCGACTTTGCCGGCGGCGACGTGGTGCACATTTCGTCCGGTCTTACGGGCCTGATCCTCTGTTTAATGCTCGGCCGTCGTCGCGGCTTTGGCATGGTGAGCTACCGTCCGCATAACGTGCCGTTTGTGGCGCTGGGAGCCGGCCTGCTTTGGTTTGGCTGGTTTGGCTTTAACGGCGGCAGCGAGTTTAAGGCCGACGCCGTGGCGGCGCTTGCCATCCTCAACACCGTGACGGCCAGCGCGGCGGGCATGGTCTCGTGGCTTGCCGTCGAGCGCGTGCACACCGGTCGCCCCACGCTGGTGGGTGCCAGCACCGGTCTGGTTGCGGGCCTTGTGGTGGTCACGCCGGGCGCGGGCTTTGTCGAGCCGTGGGCAGCGCTGGTCATGGGCCTGATCGTATCGCCCGTCTGTTACCTGGCTATCAGTCAGCTTAAGATCAAGTTCGGATACGACGACGCGCTCGCCGCGTTTGGCTGCCACGGCATTGGCGGCATCCTGGGCGGCGTGCTCACGGGCCTGTTCTGCGTGCCGGAGCTCTCATGGACCGGTAAGGGCGGCCTGTTCTACACGGGCGACATGTCGCTGCTCGTTTCGCAGATTCTGGGCATTGTGGTGACGGTCGTCATTGTGCTGGTGCTCGATCTGGTGATCGCCACGGTGGTCAAGGCACTGTTCCGTGGCGGCCTGCGTGTGGACGAGGCCGACGAGGCGCTGGGCTTGGATGCGAGTCAGCACGGCGAGAGCGCGTATCCCTCGTTCTCGGGACTTGACTAGCGGCTTCCCCAGGCTCCGCACCTTGCCGTTCAATCGTCGCGCGGCTTTCCCAGGCACCCGACCTTGCCCCTCAAACCGTCGCTTGCGTACCGAAGTACGCGGCGCTCCTCTTTCGGGGCAATCTCGGGCACCTGGAAAACCCGTGCCATGTGAAGGGCAATCAATTTCTTTTATTAAAGAGAGGAATTCACTATGAAGAAAATTACGGCGATCGTTCGTGCTGAGAAGCTTGAGGTTCTTAAAGATGCGCTGTTTGCTGCCGATGTTCGTGGCATGACTATTAACCAGGTGCAGGGCTGCGGCGCACAGCATGGCTGGAAGGAATACGTGCGCGGCAACGAGTTGCTTGTCAACACGATCCCTAAGGTGCAGTTCACGCTCATTTGTGCCGATGAGCATGTCGACGGCATTGTCGACATCATCTGTAACGCTGCACGCACCGGTGCCGTTGGAGACGGCAAGATTTGGGTCGAGCCGGTCGAGGAAGTTATCCGCATCCGCACCGGCGAACACGGCCCCGCTGCGGTGTAGAATCGACCGCCTGCCATCCGCAACGTTAAAATGCTGCAATGAGGCACAAGACTTGCGTTGCGGATGGACGGATTATGGGTCGTAATAAATATCCCGAGGAGACGGTCACGAAGATTCTCGACGCGGCGCTGGAGCTATTCTGCGCACAGGGTTATGAGGGGACGAGCATTCAAGACATCGTCGACCGCCTCGATGGCATGACCAAGGGTGCTGTCTATCATCACTTTAAGAGCAAAGAAGAGATTTTCAACGCCGCATTTGATCGGGCAATGGCTCCGATTGTTGAGCGCCGTCGCGCGACACTCGGTGCTGGCAATATGACGGGAGCCCAAAAGCTCAAACGACTCTATGCGCCCGAGTCCGTCGTTCCGCAAATCGAGCTATGGGCTCGCATGCATCCTGCGGCAGATCCGGTAAAAAGCTCGCGGCTGCTGGCGATGCAGTACCAGGGTTCGTTTGACGAGTCGGCCGATGGCTATCTCCTAGCAGTGATCGAGGAGGGCATCGCCGACGGCTCCATTGCGTGTGCATGCCCGCGCGAAGCGGCGGAGGCGGTATCGGTGTTGGCGGAACTAGTATGTAT
>URVK01000260.1 GCA_900551305.1 uncultured Collinsella sp. | reverse complement strand
GCAAAAAGACCGGGGCCGGGGCCCCCGGGGCGGAGCCAAAGTCAATCAGGCACAGGTCAAAGGTGCCCTCGGCAAGCTGCCGGTCAAGCGGTAGACGCGCCGT
Organism: uncultured Collinsella sp.; assembly: GCA_900551305.1. Classification (GTDB taxonomy): domain Bacteria; phylum Actinomycetota; class Coriobacteriia; order Coriobacteriales; family Coriobacteriaceae; genus Collinsella. Next base: position 1,990 of record URVK01000260.1, on the reverse strand, counting down.
ACGCACCATAATATTAGCGGGCGAGATATCGCGATGGACAAAGCCCTCACCCACCAGACTCATACGGCAGAGCAGATCGAACAGGTCGCGACCCAGACGCGCCGCCACAAGCGGCGACAGGCGTCCGGCATCATCCACGGCGAGTCGCGAACGCAAGCGGGCAAGCGTCTCGCCCTCGACCCATTCCATGACAATTGCAGGCACACCGTCGACCTCGCCCCAGCCATAGAGGCGGGGAAAGCCCTTAAGGCCCGAAAGGGCACGATGGCATTCGTATTCCTCGCGAAACGCTGCCTTGAACTTGGCGACCAGCGCCTCGTGAGCGGCATCGTCGTCGAACTCATCGCGCGCCGGCAAGATGAGCTGCTTGAGCGCCACGGCCTCGCCTTGGGCGTTGACGGCACGCGTCACGCGGCCGATACCGCCACGGCGCATGGTGGCATCGTCGGCAAACAGCATCGTAAAACGGCGCAGGTAGGCGGGAAGCTCGTCCGTGCCCAGGACGACGGCCGGCTCAAACCCGTCGACGCGTGCCAGGCGCAGGCCGACCATCGGATCGCGGCCGAGCGATTGTGGTGTGGTGGATGCAAGATCGGTCATCATAGGGCAAGCGCCGCCACGTTATTGTTGAAGTTACCGAGCGCGACGTCATCATCGCCGTAATGGCCGACCCATTGACATAGGTTGGTGTAACAGCCCCACAGATTGGCATACTGCTGATACCACTTTGACCGGGGCGAGAATGTCTGACGACCGAACTCGGCTCGAATGACAAACATCTCCCCGACCAGGCTGTCGCACGGCCTGGGATCTCCCGTAGAGTTATAGGTCGAGACCACGTCATTGGCACGAGAAACGTAACTGTCGAGCATGTTGTACTTGGTCACAAGCCAACTGTGAATGCTCTCTTCCTCAGCAGCGGAAAGGCCACCGGAGTTTGCATCGTTGTCAGTGTTGCCGCCCGTCGAGCCGCCGTTTCCAGACCCTCCGGTAGAGGAACCCGACCCAGAGCCGCCGCCCGAACTCGATGAATCCGAGCCGGAGCCAGAAGTATCCGAGCTACCGGGCTTTCCGGACTGCTGGGCGCCCTGCTCCTTCTGCTGCTCGACCTTATTCACCGTTGCCGCCACGCTATTGTTGGACAACCGATCGATGATCTTGGTGTTGGTGAGCACGATGGTTTTGCCGTTGGCAAGCGTGACTTCGTTGTCCGGGACCTCGGCGCCGTCCGCATCGTCGGTGCCAAACACAATATGCGCGACCACACTTGCCCAAGCATATCCAGTCGTGGTGCCCAAATCACTTTTGACCTCATGCCCCACGCGCGGTTCGCGTGCGGCATGCGCCTGCATCATGGACGGCACGGTCATGCCATAGGCCGAAACGCCAGCTATGACCAGCACCAGCGAGCACGATAGCAGTGCGTACGCCCGCGGTGCCAAGCCCAGTCGGCGTCGCATGCGCACCGCGGCGCCGCGCTTTGTCTGAGTGCCACCGGGCCGCATGCGTTCTCCTCCAACAAAAACACGCCGCTCAGAAGCGGCGCATTCATTCGAATCCATATTTGAGTGTATCAGCGAACCCAAAAGGTTGCGCAACGAATGGGCAAATTAAGGATGCGAGCGGAAGCATCCATGCGATAAGCGGATACGAAGCATCTTTGTTGCACAACAAACTCACAGTCGAACGGGGAAATTATGGCTACCCCGTGCGTCGCGAGGAAAACATGCGGCAGGAGCAGGCTCGCCACCTAAATCGCGCGACGGGCCTCGATGGCGCGGCCAAGCGTAAGCTCGTCGGCATACTCCAGGTCGCCGCCCACGGGCAGGCCGCTCGCCAGACGCGATACCTCGACGCCCAGCGGCTTGATGGTGCGGGCCAGATAGCTCGCCGTGGTCTCGCCCTCGATGTTGGGGTTGGTGGCGATGATGACCTCATGGATATCCTCGTAGCCCAGACGCGCCAGCAGCTCGCGGATGTGCAACTGCTC
>URVK01000259.1 GCA_900551305.1 uncultured Collinsella sp. | reverse complement strand
CTGTTTCTTTTTCTGAGCGGACGTCAGAGCAGACTCGGCGTCGCTCTTTGCCTGCTCGGCATTGGAGACAGCCGTCTTAGCGGCATCGAGCTCACCCTCGGCAGTCTTCACATCGGCGTTCGCTGCGTCGAATTTTGCCTGCGCGTCCTCGACGGCCTTCTTGGCGGCCTCGTACCCATCCATGGCCTGGAGCTTGGCCTTGGCGTCATCGAGGGCTTTCTTGGCTTCGTCACGCTTTGTGTTGGCATCCTTGAGCGCCTGGGTCTTTTCATCGACGCTCTTGTTGGCCTGATCGAGCTGGCCGTTCAGGTCGCCCAGCTTCTTTTGCTGTTGCTCGGCCTTGTCGACGGCCGCCTTAAGCTCGTCGATCTTCTCCTGAAGCGCGGCGACTTCTGCCGCGTTCTGCTCGGCCGTGTTGTCGCTCAGGGCCTTTGCAGCATGGTCTCTTTGCTGCTGCGCCTGCTTTTGAGACTGGCCCGCCGCGTCGGCCTTCTTCTGAGCTGCATCGTAAGCGGCCTGAGCGTCCTTGAGCTGCTTTGCCGACTCCTCGGCCAGCTGGGCAGCCGTCTTTACGACCGCCTGGTTACCGGCGACAACGGTGTTTTCTACAGAGCTACCCCCCCCCTGAACGGAATCGCCGTTATCGGTTGACGGTGCAGCAATTGCCGCCAGCGGCGACATGAGCGGCTGAGCGCTGAGGCCCGCCGTCAAAACGGTTGCGACGGCGCGGTTGGCAACGCCTTTGACGTTGACGGCCTTGGCCCGAGGCTCAAAGTGCTGCGGGCTATAGTTTGCCATGGCTTTCTCCCTTTGACACGGATGTATACATACGCGTTAAAGTGTAGGAGCCGATTTTTGAATTCTGTTGCGCAACATTGGCGACCGTCTAATCTTTTGAAACTGGCACCTCATGACATCACAATTTCGACACATATGAGGGAGTTCGTGAATCATATTTTCGTGAGGTGGCATCCGCTTTGCCATGTACGCTTGTTCTTACGTCATCCCCGCCAGCCGGCATCCAACTAGCGCCCTGCCCGCCTCGGTGTAGAGTAAGACCGACGGGCGGGATACGCGGCCCGTGCCAGAACGAGGTAAATATGAAACTCGATAAACAACAGCTCAAGCGACTGCGTGAGCGCCATCACCGGCGCCATGGCATCCGTCCCGCCCACAGTGAGGTTATGGAGCACGCCGGCCGCTTCCTGAGGCGCGCATTCAACATTCGCGAGGGTCGCGCGCCCTATCACGTGATTCGCAAGCGCTTTGTAAATGGAGCGCGCCTGACCGGCTCCCACCTGTGCATCCTCATCATCGCCATGCTCATCGCGAGCATCGGCCTCGATATCGATTCGGACATCGCCATCGTGGGCGCCATGCTCATCTGCCCGCTCATGGGCTCGGTCCTTGCCATGGCATACGGCATCGCCACGCTCGACCGCGAGATTACCGTCGAAGCCGTCGCGGGCTTGGCTCTACAGATGGCCTTTTGCCTGGTCACGTCCACGCTGTATTTTAAGCTCTCGCCCCTTGGCACCGCCACGGCCGCCATCGTCGACAACTCGACGCCCACCGTGTGGGACCTTGCCGTCGCGCTCGCGGGCGGCTTTGCGGGCGGCCTGGGCAACTCGCGCGACCAGGAGCCCTCGACGCTCATCGCTGGCGTGGCGGTGGCGACCGCGCTCATGCCGCCCCTGTGCGCGGCGGGCTACGGCATCGCCATCGCGAGCGGGTCGCTATTCCTCTCGGCCCTCTACGAGTTTGGCATCAACGTCGTCTTTATCGCGCTGGCGGCCGAAGCCGTGCTGCTTCTTTTGCGCGTGCCGCTCAAGCGCGACCTGAACGGCGACGGTATTGTGACTGCTGAAGAAAACGCTGAGGTCGACGAGCTATCGCGCAAGGTGCGCCGCCGCATCATTGTGGGCACGGTAATCTTTGCCATCCCCTGCATCGTTATGACGGCGGGGTCCATTGGCTCGGCGCAGGCCGGCGTGCAGGACGGCTACGGCGTGACCGAAACCACGCGCGAGCGTGCGGCGGGGCTGCCGGGCTTTAAAGATTACACCGTCGCCGTCGAGACCTCGGCTACCGAAGG
>URVK01000258.1 GCA_900551305.1 uncultured Collinsella sp. | reverse complement strand
GCCCAAGCTGTCTGCGGCCGGCACGTCGCACACCGCCTCGGCCCACTCGGGCGTCCAAGCACTGGCCGCCTGCGCCAGCTCCTCAAAACCCGTGGTATAGCGGGCAACGAACTCGTGATCGTACAGGTCCTCGGCTACCAGCACATGTGCGATACCCAGCAGCAACGCCAGATCGCATCCGGGACGCACGCGCAGCCAGCGGTCGGCAAGCGCGGCCGAACCGCTGCGCCGGGGGGCAACCACGATGATCTTCGCCCCGCGCCGGCGCGCATCGTTGAGCGCGTCAACGGCCCCCATCGTCGACGAATCGACAATGGAACGCCCCAGGTACATGATGCAGTCGGTATGCGCAAGGTCGGAGGCGGGGCTATAGCCCAGGCTGTGCTCCCAACCGGTAAGTCTGCTTACCTCGCAGGCGCCATCGGCACCGTACACGTTGGGCGAGCCCAGCGCATGCATAAAGCGATAGGCCCAGTAGCGGTCGAACGAGGGCACACCAAGTGTCATGCCCAGCGCACGGGGCCCGCGCTCGTCAACAATTCCCAAAAGACGCTCGGCAATCTGAGCAAACGCCTCGTCCCAGGTAATCGCATCAAACCCCGAGCCATCCCGGCGGCGTCGCATGGGGTGCAAAATCCGGTCGCGCTCGTCAAACGGCATTGCCAGGCGATGGCGCCCGCGGGCGCACAGGGCACGCGCCGCGCACGGATGTCCCGGCACCGGCAACTCGGCCACCACGCGACCGTCCTCAACGCGTGCCGCAAAGGCGCAATCGGCATAGCATCCCCCGCATGTCGTCACCACGGAGCGACCGTCATACATAGCTCTCGATGCCATCTCGATTATTCCTTCCAGCTCAGGGGTTCATGCCCCGCCGCACCACAGCCCTGCCACCAGCTGCCGCGACGCAAAGCCCGCTGCATCTACCGCAGCAAGACACGAAGAGCCTCCCAAAAGGCAAACGCCCCTCGGGAGGCCCGTACGTCATTCCAGCTTATTACGCCTCGGACTTCTTGGCGTAGACAAACCAGTAGCCGAGCGCGATCAGAACCGCGCCGCCCACGATGTTGCCCAGCGTGGCGGCGGACAAGTTAAACGCAATGCCCGCAGCGTTGAGCGCATCGGCGCCGGCGACGTCGGCACCATAGCCGCACGCGTGCATCACGGCACCCATAGGCAAAAAGTACATGTTGGCGACGCAGTGCTCAAAACCGCAGGCCACAAAGGCGGCGATGGGCAGCAGAATGCCCACAACCTTATCGACCACGGTCTTACCGGCGGTACCGATCCACACGGCCAGGCACACAAAGATGTTGCACAGGATGCCGCGGAAGAAGATCGTCACCCAGTCGATCGTCACCTTGCCGGCGGCGACGCTCACCATGGAATTGGCGACCGCCTCGCCGTTGAGCTTGTAGATGCCGGCCATGTACACCAAAAAGACGATGAACAGGGCACCGACAAAATTGCCGACCCACACGACGACCCAGGCCTTGAGCATCTGAGCCAGGGTGATCTTTTTGCTCTTGAGCGCGCAGACCATAAGCGAATTGCCGGTAAACAGCTCGGCGCCGCACACCAGCACCAGCACCAGGCCCAGGCAAAAGCACAGGCCGCCCACGACGCGCTGGGCACCCCAGCCCAACGTGCCGTCGCTCAAAAACACCGTAAAGAACAGGCCGCCGAAGGCGATAAACGCGCCGGCGAACATTGCCAACAGAAAGGCCTTAGCGACCGGCAGGTTAGCCTTGGTCACGCCGGCGGCCTCGGTCTTGGCCTCGATCGCGGCGGGCGCCAGGCAATCGGGAGCGGGGTACTCCACCTTGGAATCTGCCATGTCAATCACTTCTTTCCTAATCAGCAGGGACAAGCGCTCCTATTGCTCTTGCCCCAAGCGGACAAAGTGGGAAAAGTCGTTGGCGGCCACGGCGTCGTACACGGCGTCGACGGCCTCAAAGACCTCCGGGGACATGGGGTTATAGAACTCCGTATCGCCCGGCTGAATCCCTATGAAGACGATATCTTCGCACGATTGCTCAATCTCTTCGATCAGAATCGACAAAGGAAGCGAATGCGTGGTGAACATCGACTTGCGGGC
>URVK01000257.1 GCA_900551305.1 uncultured Collinsella sp. | reverse complement strand
GGTGGCCGCCCCAGCGCCCATGTCGATTCCCCCGTCGCCCGAGACAATCTGCTTGGCCGCGGCAACAAAGGCGTTGCCCGGGCCGGTGATCTTGTCGACGCGCGGAATGGTCTCGGTACCGTACGCCAGCGCGGCTACAGCCTGAGCGCCGCCCACCATATAAATCTCGTCCACGCCACCGAGCTTTGCCGCGGCAAGCGTGTACGGGCTGATCAGACCATCCTTTTGAGGCGGGGTCACCATAACCACGCGCTTGACGCCGGCGACCTTGGCGGGAATGGCGTTCATGAGCACCGTGGAGGGATACTGCGCGCGACCGCCCGGCACGTAGATGCCGGCCGCCGCGAGCGGGGTCACCTTAACGCCGAGCATCGTGCCGTCCGCACGCGTGGTAAACCAGCTCTGCTCGACCTCGCGCTGGTGGAACTCGCGAATCTGGCGCGCGGCCTTCTCGAGCGCGGCGACAAAGGCCGGGTCGAGGCCTTCGAGCGCGGCATCGATCTGCTCTTGCGGCAGACGGAAGCTCTGCAGCTCAACGCCGTCAAAACGCTGGCAGTAATCGCGCACCGCGGCATCGCCGTTGACGCGCACATTGGCCACGATATCGCGGGCGGCGTCGATGATGTTTTGCGGCAGCACGCCCTTGCGGTTGAGCTGGTTGGTAACGAGGCGCTCACCGGGAGCAAGCTTGATGGTCTTCATATCGGTATCCCCTATCGGTCGAGGTTGTGTTCGAAAAACGAGAGGCCGGGCGGCGGCGCCAATCGGCCCGCAGCCCGTACGTTGGGGCGCCCGTGCGCGCTCGCGCTATTGTGCCGAGCCCGCGACGGGCTCAAAATGCTTGTCCTTAACGGCCGCGGCCAAGCGATCTGCCAGATTGCGTACGCGCGGATCCAGGCGCGCAGCACCCGGATTGACAAAGAAGCGGGCCGTGCAGTCCATGATGCGGCCGGTGATGACCAGGTCGTTGTCGCGCAGCGTGGCGCCCGTGGCGGTGATGTCCACGATGCGATCGGTCATGCCGACAATGGGGCCCAGCTCGATGTTACCGTGCAGCGAGACGATATCGGCGTTCACGCCGCGCTCGGCATACCAGGCACTCGCAATGCGCGGGTACTTGGTGGCCACGCGAAGCGAACCGCGGCGGGCATAGTTGCGCTCGGCCTGGCCGGCGCGCCACGCGGGCTCCGCCTCGATAAAGGTGCACAGACCATAGCCCAGGTCGACCAGCTGCAGCAGGTTGAGGTCTGCCTCAATGAGCGAGTCCCAACCGCAGATGCCGCAATCGGCACCACCGCAGCCCACAAAGGCAGGCGCATCGCTGGGACGCACGATGACAAACTCGATATCTCCGACCGCGCCCTTGCCGGCCCGCGTGTCGCGGCCGCGCACGATCAGGTGACGGCCGGGGTCACGCAGCTCAGAGACGTCCAAGCCTGCGGTCTCGAGCACGTCGAGCGTGTCGGCCTTAAGCGAGCCCTTGGGCACAGCGATGCGCAGCGGGCCCTCGGCGCCACGGCCCGCGGCGTGATCGCCGTCGGAAGCGGCATCCTCGGCCGAGGTGCGCGCGGCCTCCAGGCGCTCGAGCGAAAAGGCGAAGCCCGCCGCCGGCACCTCGATACCGTCGCCAAATGCGCCGGTAAAGATGGAGTCATAGCGTCCGCCCGAACCGACCGGATCGGGCAGTCCGCCGGCATAAGCCTTAAAGACCAGGCCCGTGTAGTAATCAAACGAGTTCATGATAGAGAAGTCGAACGACAGCACCTGGGCGTCCTCGGGTGCCAGGCCCTCAACCAGGGCACGCAGCTCGCGCGTCAGCGGCGCGCCGATCCCGGCGGCCTCCAGCAGCGCGTCCACGCGGTCGAGTACCTCGGCACCGCCGTGCAGACGCGGCAGCTCGCTAATGGCGGCCTTGACGGCATCGGACTCGGTGCTTGCCGCCACGCGGGCATCGAGGCCCACAAAGTCGTTGGCGTGCACGCAGCGCAGGGCCTCGGCGGCCAGCTCGCGACCCTCGCACGCCGCGAGCAGTTCCTTAAACGGACGCACGCTACCTGCGATAATGCGTGCATCGGGCAGCGCCAGCTTGCGCACCGCCTCGGCCACGAGCG
>URVK01000256.1 GCA_900551305.1 uncultured Collinsella sp. | reverse complement strand
GGCCACTGCGCGGTTGGCGTGCCCGTTGCCGCTGCGGGTCGTCCGCTGCCTGTGATGGCTGCCGAGGGCTCGCATCTTGCGGCGCGTGTCGACGGCGTCGCCGCGGACGCCACACCGGTATACGTGGCCGGCGATGCTCGCAATGGCAGTTCGCTCGTGGTAAGCGCCATGGCCGACGCCCTGGCCTGCGCTGCCGAAGTCGCCGAGGCGCTGGAGCTGTAAGGCGGCTGTTCACAATTGAATCGTCAAGGGCTGTCCCCAACTGCCGGCACATAAGGAACGTCCCCAAGTGCCGGCATGCTGGGGACGTTCCTTTTGGGTCGGCATTCGGGGACACTTCTTGCGGGTTTGCGACCGATTTGTTCGTTTGTCGACGCGCGAGTGTCCATTCGGCGTCTTTTTGAGCTGTGGTCACCTGTTGTTTCTGTGGTGGCTGTGGGCATATGGCTCAAAAGGGCGGGTTGGCCGTCTATGTTTACCTGCGGTTTTATTGCGGTTCGCATTTTCGGTCAAGCATCCCGTCAAGTGTTTGGTCAGCAGTTGGTTTGCAGCCGGAGGCCTATTTTGTCCGTGCTGACAGTGGCTGCCCACCCTCCTCGTAAGCTCAAATTGAGGTTCATCAGTTTGAGGAGGATGCCGTGACTGACCACGTTTTAGACCGAGCGCATCTGGCCGAAGCCGTTGGCAACGATATTGCCGACATGGCCCATTTTTGGATGCTGCGGAAGTTTCAGTTTTTGGAGCCGGCGCGCGAGCAGTTCGAGATCATTGTCGACCCGTGGCTCGGCTATTGCACCGAGCCTTCCCAAAACGAAATCATGGCCTACAACATGGCATTTACCGATTGGCTACTCTTCGAGCGCCCCTATCGCCATGGCAAGACGCTGCTCGAGCTGTATGTTGATGAGCCGCCAGCATCGCTTTCGCCTGCCTCGCTCAAGCGGCTCGAGCAGGTATGCGACACGCAGTATTTCTCGCGCTTTGGCATTTTGGACAAGGATCCTGCGACTGGTATGGTCGCGCTGAAGGACACACGCACCGACCGTCGCTTTGACGTCTACGATCCGCATATCGTGCAAAAGGAGCATTGGAGCGACGGAGCGATTGCGGTGCGCCTCGCCTGCGTCGACGATGTCTGGCTGACGGCGGGACAACTCTATCTGTATGACATCGCACGCCTGAGTGACACGGCGGTCGATGGGCCTGGTGCGGTGCATCCGGAGGACCTGCAGGATGGCTTTGACACTTCGTGCATCAGTTTCTTCTTGCGTCTGGTCCGCGACATCATGGGCGCCCAGGGGCGGTACGTAAAGTCGCTCAACATCTACGAGCAGGAGTGGGAGTAGGGGATGTGGCTGGTGTCGCCCTGCTGCCCTGACTTTGTCTCAATCTGTAACGTTTGGCGGCTGTTTGGGCCCGTAACTGTTACAGATCGAGACATTCCCCTGATGTTGCTGGGGTGGGGCTGCAACGTATTCCGTCCCCCACATCCCCTCGTCCTTCCGTTAACCGATATGTTCGACTTTAGATCGCTGCATTAGGTGATAATGGACAAATGTTCATGTTAATCGTGAGGGAGGAGCTCGATATGGCGTCTGCTGATCGTTCTACGCTGTTTATCAATGCGACCATTCTGGATGGTTCGGAGCATATGGAGCCGCAACCCGATATGGCTGTGACTGTTGAGCGCGGCGTCATCACGTGGATGGGGCCGAGTGCTGTGGCGCAGGCGCCTGCGGGTGCCGAGGTCATCGAACTGGCAGGTGCGTATCTCATGCCAGGCCTCATCAATATGCATGTGCATCTGTGCGGTTCGGGCAAGCCGGTTTCGGCGGGCGATGCGGGCGCGCTGATGAAGAATCTCGATAATCCCGTGGGGCGCGCCATCGTGCGCCATATTCTCAAGGGCAGCGCCCAACAACAACTGGCAAGCGGCGTGACCACGGTGCGCGGCGCGGGCGACCCGCTGTTTGCCGATCTGGCCGTGCGCGATGCTATCGATGCCGGCAAGTATCAGGGTCCTCGCCTGGTGGCGCCGGGAACGGGTGTCACGGTGCCGGGCGGCCATGGTGCGGGTTTGTTCGCCCAGGTGGCCAACAGTCCCGCCGAGGCAGCCGAAC
>URVK01000255.1 GCA_900551305.1 uncultured Collinsella sp. | reverse complement strand
AAGGTCTAATGAGGCCGATTTGGAGAGCCCCCCTGTGCCCGGCCGACGGGATCCCTAAGCACGCCATGCTTCTTATGTGCAGCAAAGCTAATACTGCTAAAATACAAAGCGCTCATGTAGTTTAAACGCACGACGATAAGGAGCACCAGTGGGTAACCACTTCCGTACCTCCGGTGCGGGCGATGATGCCCCCAAGACGCAGGCAGGCGGCCAGGGCAGTCGTTTCGCCACTCCGGATTCAGAGGGCCAGCCTGTTGCTCAGGCACAGCCGGCATCCGATCCCTTTGCCTACAATCCAACCAGCGATGTCGCGCTTTCCGGCACGGCGGGTTTTGAGCCCGTTCAGGCCGTGACCGCTCGCGTGGAGCAGTCTCAGGCTGGTGCCGCCACGCCGCAGCCTACCATGGCCGGCATTCCCGACCCCTTGGCCCCTGCGACGCCGGCTCCTCAGCCTGCGCAGTCCGGTCTCTTTGCCGCTATTCCCGACCCCACGCAGCCTGCTGCCCCGGTGGTCGAGAGCGATCAGGCAGCCGAGGTCGCAAGCCTCGATAACGCGCTCAACAACCCCGATTTTACGTCGGTGTTTGCGCCCATCGATCCGCAGGCCAGCCGCAAGAAGATGGCCAAACAGGCCGGTGTCGAGCCCGTCATCCTTATGGAGCATGTCACCAAGATCTATCCGGCACAGCCCAACAAGCCTGCACTCGACGACATCAACATCGAGATCTATCCGGGCGAGTTCGTCTTCCTGGTCGGTCACTCCGGCTCGGGTAAGACCACGCTGCTGTCGACGCTCAACCGTGACGTCAAGCCGACGAGCGGCCGCATCCTGGTTGCCGGTCAGGACCTCATGAAGATCAAGAACCGCAAGGTTCCGTTCCTGCGCCGCCAGATTGGCGCCGTGTTCCAGGACTTTAAGCTTCTGCCGCAAAAGACCGCCTACGAAAACGTGGCGTTTGCCCTGCAGTGCATCGGCAAGCCCAAGGGCGTCATTCGCAGCCAGGTGCCCGAGGTGCTGCGTCTGGTCGGCCTGGCCGATCAGATGGACTCGCTGCCCGACCAGCTTTCCGGTGGCGAGCAGCAGCGCGTTGCCGTCGCCCGTGCTATGGTCAACCGTCCGCCGCTGCTGATCTGCGACGAGCCCACGGGCAACCTCGACCCGGCGATCTCGCTGGGCATCATGAAACTGCTTGAGCGTATTAACCGCACCGGCACCACCGTGATCGTCGCCACGCACGACCGCGAGATGGTCGATAGCATGCACCGTCGCGTGATCGCCCTCGAGGGCGGCCACGTCATCCGCGACCAGGAGAGGGGAGGTTACGGCAACTATGGCACCAACTAACGTGGGCTACTCCTTCAAAGAGGCAATCAGCCACTTCTTCCGTAACTGGACTACCTCGCTCGGCGCCGTCATCACGATCTTCCTTTCGCTGTTTATCATCGGCCTGTTCATCATGGGCTCTGCGATGCTGAACTCCGTGATCGGCACCGTCGAGGATCAGGTTGTCATCAACGCGTTCATTAGCGATGACGCCGATCAGGCTGATGTTCAGGCTTTTGAGGCCGAGCTTAAGACGTGGAATAACGTCAAGTCCGTGACCTATAAGGACAAGGACGACGCGCTGGCCGAGTATACGAGCAAGATGTCGGGCAACGCCGACGCCACCATGAGCGCGCTCGATGGCCAGAACCCGCTGCCGGCTTCCTTCGCTATTGAGATGGACGATCCGTCCAAGGTCGAGAGCACGGCAAAGAAGCTCAAGAAGGATGCCGATTTCCAGAAGATCGCGGATGACGGCGACGTCAACGCGAGCGTGCTGTACGGCCAGGAGGAAGTGAGCCGCCTGTTCCAGGTGACCAACTACATCCGCATCGCCGCCGTGGTGCTCGTTGGCCTGCTGACTTTTATCGCGTTCATCTTTATCAACAACACGATTCGCCTGTCCATTACGGCGCGTCGTCGTGAGATTGCGATTATGCGTCTGGTCGGCGCCAGCAACGGCTTCATTCGTGGCCCGTTTATCACCGAGGGCGTACTGCAGGCCATTTTGGGCTCGCTGCTTTCCATCGGCGTTCTGGAGCTGCTGCGCAATCTGATGATTCCGCGTTTGCAGGAGAGCATCGGCTGGGAGGCGGTTCATGGCGCCT
>URVK01000254.1 GCA_900551305.1 uncultured Collinsella sp. | reverse complement strand
CGAGGCCGACTTTGCCTACGGTCCCGCGACCGACAACGGTTTTTACTACGACGTCGACCTGCCCGAGGGCGTCAAGATCAGCGAGGACGACTTCCCCGCGATCGAGGCCGAGATGAAGAAGATCGTTAAGGAGAACCTCAAGTTCTCCGTGTACGAGAAGCCCCGCGCCGAGGCCATCGCCCTTATGGAGGAGCGCGGCGAGAAGTACAAGGTCGAGCATATCGGCGACCTGGACGACGATGCCCACATCACCTTCTACCAGCAGGGCGACTACATCGACATGTGCGTCGGCCCCCACATCTGCTACACCAAGGCCCTCAAGGCCTTTAAGCTCACCGGCGTCTCGGGCGCCTACTGGAAGGGCGACAAGGACAACAAGATGCTCACCCGCATCAACGGCGTCGCCTTTGCCACCAAGGAAGAGCTCGACGAGCACATGCACATGCTGGAGGAGGCCAAGAAGCGCGACCACCGCAAGATCGGCCGCGAGATGGACCTCTTTATGATGCGTGACGAGGCCCCCGGCTTCCCGTTCTTCCTGCCCAACGGCATGATCCTTAAGAACACGCTGCTGGACTACTGGCGCGAGATTCACCACAAGGCCGGCTACGTGGAGATCTCCACGCCGCTCATCATGAACAAGCAGCTGTGGAAGACCTCGGGCCACTGGGACCACTACAAGGACAACATGTACTCCACCGTCATCGACGACGAAGAGTACTGCATTAAGCCCATGAATTGCCCGGGCGGCGTGCTGGTGTACGCCTCCAAGCCGCACTCCTACCGTGAGCTGCCCATCCGCGCCGGCGAGATTGGCCTGGTGCACCGCCACGAGCTGCGCGGCGCCCTGCACGGCCTGTTCCGCGTGCGCTGCTTTAACCAGGACGACGCCCACTTGTTTGTGCGTCCCGACCAGCTGACCGACGAGATCGTGGGCGTGGTCAACCTCATCGACTCCGTGTACCAAAAGTTTGGCTTTAAGTACCACGTTGAGCTTTCGACCCGCCCCGAGGACTCCATGGGTTCGGACGAGGACTGGGCTCGCGCCGAGGAGGGCCTGCGTACCGCTCTTGAGCAGCTACACATGGACTACGAGGTCAACGAGGGCGACGGCGCCTTCTACGGTCCCAAGATCGACTTCCACCTGGAGGATTCGCTCGGCCGTACCTGGCAGTGCGGTACCGTCCAGCTCGACTTCCAGATGCCGCTCAACTTTGACCTGGAGTACGTGGACGCCGACGGCACCAAGAAGCGCCCCATCATGCTGCATCGCGTGTGCTTTGGCTCCATCGAGCGCTTCATCGGTATTCTGATTGAGCATTTTGCGGGCAAGTTCCCCACCTGGCTGGCTCCCGTGCAGGTCAAGGCGCTTCCTGTCTCCGAGAAGAGCCGCGACTACGCTCACGAGGTGTGCGCCAAGCTGGAGGAGGCCGGCATTCGCGTGGTCTGCGACGACCGCGACGAGAAGATCGGCTACAAGATCCGCGAGGCCCGCAGCATCGACCGCGTGCCCTACATGCTCATCCTGGGCGAGAAAGAGGTCGAGGCCGGCAACATCTCCGTGCGCGATCGCTCCAACGAGACTGTTCAGATGGGCGTTGACGAGTTTGTCGCCAAGGTGCTCGAGGAGATTAAGACCCGCGCCTAAGGCAAACTTTACAACAATTAACAAAGGCGACCGTTCACACAGAGCGGTCGCCTTTTTCGGCTTATAGGACAAAATGTGTGTCCAAGTTGGGGGCATCGGCGCAGGTCGATGCCCCTTTTTCAGCCGTTTAAATTCCGTGCCCGCTTTTAACCGCTCGGACAGAATGTGTGTCCGGTTGCCTATCGTTCCCGCAGGTAGATAACCTTTTCCGGAACCGTTAAATACCCTTTCGGAAGAGGTGCCCATGAAGGCCGTTTATTGCCCCCACCGCGGCGGTCGGACCAAGCGCAGCGGCAGGACCTCGTCGGGGTCCCAGCGGTGGAGGTGCACGGCCTGCGGCGCGTCGGCGACGCTGAGGTACGACGACACGGCGACAAGGCTCGAGGAGTTCCTCGGGTGGCTCCTCTCGAAGGACTCGCAGGCCACGATGCCGGGCGGCGGGCGGTCCTTCAGGCGCAGGACGGCCGAGTTCTGGGAGGTCTGGCCCATGCCCGTCCCCGACGGCG
>URVK01000253.1 GCA_900551305.1 uncultured Collinsella sp. | reverse complement strand
TGAGCGCTTACATATGCGATGACATTGCGTTCCGCCGGGCTCGCGCTGAGCTCACGCTCGCGAAGCCGCAAAAGCAATCCGTTTGCCATCTCAAACACCTCCGTTGAGAAGAATTAAAGACCAACGAACGATTCGTACCGGATACAAACAGCTGTTGCGGTACATTGTGCCGCATCGTGGCGCACAAAGGGCGAGCGTTCTACCGCTCGCCCCTCAAATCCGACCGCTCGGAAATACGCGCGACACAAAATAATTCAACGAGGTTGCATTATCAGAAACGGGTTTGTTACCGGCTAGCGCCTCGCATGGGCGCCGATCGGCCGAGTCGCATGGCGCACCAACGCCGCTGCCAGCAATACCAACAGCATGGCGGTGACATAGCCCGCAGCATCGAATCCTAAATCGATAACGTCGAAATGCCTGCCGGGAACAAAGATCTTATGCACCTGATCGCCAACGGAGCAGGCGGCGCAAAAGAGCAATACGGGCACGCAACGGGAGCATACGCTCCACGGATGCCTGGAAAGGCAAACCACGACCACGGAGGCGAATAATCCGACGAAGAAAAACTCTACGGTATGGGCAACGCGACGGACGTTTGTGCCCACCCACATGCGAATGGAAGCAAGTCGGCCAGACCGGACATTCGAGGCAGCCGAATCGGCGCCCCCGGTCATTCCGTTCTCTGTCTGGGCTTCACCTGTGGCATCAGCAGCCTGAACGCCCGTAGCCTGACCCTCCACCACACGCGCGGTGGACTCGCTCAGCAACGACGTCTCCACCGCATTTTGCTCCGTCAGCACCCAGATGCCCGCCAGCGTTGCAACGAACAGAACAATTGCGGTCCATCCGATTATTTGTTTTACGCGCGCCAAGGGCCAACCTCCTTTTTTGAATATCAGCGAGTGTAGCCCCAAATGGCATCGTCACCGTATCAAAATTTGAATCGCAACAGGAAGCGACAAAGCGACGCAAACCCCTACCCCGCCTCGCGCATCCAGCGATCGAACGTCCCCACGCACACGCCCAGGCACTTTGCTGCCTGGCTGCGGGTAATATCGCCTGCCTCATAGCTATCGCGCACCAGCTCAAACTGAGGAGGGCACGGCTTGCGAGGTCGACCGAAACGAACCCCTCGCGCCCGCGCCGCTGCAATTCCCTCCGCCTGGCGCCGATGGATATTCTCGCGCTCCACCTGCGCCACGTAGCTCAGCAGTTGCAGCACAATATCGGCAATCAGGGTGTTGGTCACATCCGGCGCGCCGCTGGCCCTAGCGCGCGTGTCAAGCAATGGCATGTCCAATACCACAATGGCAACCCCGAGCTCCTTGGTAATGCGTCGCCATTCCTCAAGAATCTCGGAGTAATTACGACCAAGTCGGTCGATAGAAAGCACCACCAGCACGTCCCCGTCTCCCAGGACGTGCAACAGCTCGCGATAATGCGGTCGATCGAAGTCCTTGCCGCTCGCATGGTCGGCATAAATATTCGCTGAGCCCACGCCATAGGCGCCCAGCGCATCCAGCTGCCGATTCAGATTCTGATCGCGCGAACTCACCCGCGCATACCCGTACACCGTCGCCATCTCATCCCCGCTTTCTTGTAAACCTGCCAAAAGGGACAGGTTTATTTTGGTAGGTTTTACCTCTCAAATAGCAGGTAAGCGGGCGGCCGAGCAGACGGCAAGGTAGCCACTATTCAAATGCGGAGGGCGACCCCGAAAGACCGCCCTCCGCTCCCCCACCATGAGTCGGGATTTAGCTAATGGATAAGCTTAAAGTCCAAGTGTCCACGCGTGGTATTGACGCGCGAGACCTCGATAATCACGCGCTGGCCCAGTTCATAGCGAGTCCCCGTGTCGGCGCCCGTCAGCGTAAGCGCGTCCTCGTCGAACTCGAACCACTCGTTGCCCAGGCTCTTAATTGAAACCAGGCCCTCGACCTGTGTTAGGTCCAAGCGCACAAAGAGGCCCATGCTGCTAACCCACGAGACGGTTCCGGCATAGCGCTCACCCAGACGGTCCTCATAGTACTGGGCAATCTTGATCTTTTGCGTCGCATGGCTGGCGGCATCTGCCGCGCGCTCGGCATCGCTACATGCGCGGCAGATCTGCGGCAGAATGCGCGGCAGCGACTCACGCCCCTTGCCGATCAGCCGCGGCGTACGGACCAAGGCGTCCTTGC
>URVK01000252.1 GCA_900551305.1 uncultured Collinsella sp. | reverse complement strand
GGTGCCCTTGGCCCTCAAGCGCCCCCGAGCCCGCCGCCCCCCCCCGCCGCACCCGCTTCGACCTTAAGAAGGCCCAGGCCCGCGCGCATATCCTCGAGGGCTACCTGATGGCCCTTGACCATATCGACGAGGTCATTAGCATCATCCGCTCCTCGCAGACCGACTCCGAGGCCAGCAGCCGACTGATCGAACGCTTTGGCTTTACGCCCGAGCAGACCACGGCCATCCTCGAGATGAAGCTGCGCCGCCTGACCGGCCTGGAGCGCGACAAGATCCAAGAAGAGTTGGACGGCCTGCGCCGCGCCATCGCCTACTACGAGGACCTGCTGGCGCACGAGGAGAAGATCCTGGGCGTCATCAAGGAAGAGATGCGCGAGATCTCCAAGAAGTTCGGCGACAAGCGCCGCACCGAGATCAGCCAGGTTGAGAAGGACCTGGATGTCGAGGACCTCATCGCCGACGAGGATATGGTCGTGACCATCACCCACACCGGCTACGTTAAGCGTATCCCGGTGGCCGCCTACCGTGCCCAAAAGCGCGGTGGCAAGGGCGTGTCGGGCGTCAACCTCAAAGAGGACGACGTCATCGACGAGATGTTCATCGCGTCCACGCACGAGTACGTGCTGTTCTTCTCGAGCAAGGGCAAGGTCTATCGCCTGAAGGTGCACGAGCTGCCGGTGGGTACGCGCCAGGCGCGCGGTACCGCGATCGTCAACCTGCTGCCCTTCGAGGAGGGCGAGAAGATCGCGAGCGTCATCAGCTGCCGCGAGTTCCCAGCCGACGAGTACCTGATGTTTGCCACCAAGAGCGGCATGGTCAAGAAGACCGTGATGAGCGCATATGACCGCAGCCGTCGCGACGGCCTGATCGCTATCAACCTGCGTGACGACGACGCGCTGCTGAACGTGCGCCGCGTGCGCGAGGGCGACAAGATTATCCTGGCCACCACCGCGGGCAAGGCAATCATGTTCTCCGAGGAGCAGGTGCGCGCTACCGGCCGCGATACCAGCGGCGTTCGCGGTATCGGCATGAAGGACGGCGTGAGCGTTCTGGGCATGGAAGTCACTAACGGCAACGGCGATCTGTTTGTCATCACCGAGCGCGGCTACGGCAAGCGCACACCGGTCGCGGACTACCCGGAGCAGAATCGCGGCGGCCAGGGCGTCTACACCATCCAAATGACCGAGCGTAAGGGTAACCTCGCGGCCATGAAGACGGTGGGCCCGCAGCACGAGCTATTCATCGTGACGGAGGGCGCGACGGTCATTCGCGTCAAGACCGACGAGATCAGTCAGACCGGCCGTGCCACCCAGGGCGTCAAGATGATGACCGTCGACGACAACGACCGCATATGCGCCGTGGCCCGCATGACAGCCGCCAAAGAGAAGCCCGAAGGTGAAGCCACGGAAAATGGCTCTGCCCCCGAAGAAACCCCTGTCGATCTAGGCGACGGCAACGACATGCCAGAAGATCTCCTAGACGAGTAAGAGGCCCTAGCTGGTAAAAATTATCAGACCCCATATATCGGTGGTCGGCGCACTGCGCGCCGACCGCTTTTTTGACAATCTTGGACCCGCGTTCGCCCCGGCCGCATGGCGGCACATGAAGTCGATCGCGAGTTCCGCACGAGCCGGAGAGCACTTAATGTGCTCTCCGTGCGAGCAAGGACTGTCCGAGCAGGCGACTTCATGTGCCGCCATGCGGCCGGGGCGAACCCCTCCCAAAGATTTTCAAAAAAGTTGTTGACGTGCGCGTAACGACTCGTCTAATATATCCCTTGCGCGATGGACCTGTAGCTCAGTTGGTTAGAGCGTCCGGCTGATAACCGGGAGGTCACAAGTTCGAATCTTGTCAGGTCCACCATCAAAACTGTGAAGAGCCCTGAGGCGTTGCCTCGGGGCTTTTTTCTTGTCTGCGATAAATCTCATTTTGGTTTTGTGTGCTGTGCGAAAGATTGGGTAGTATAGCTATTCAATGCGGCAACCCTGCCGCGTGTTAACCGCTACGTACCGGAGGTGTTCCATGGTTCGTGTCGACATAGAGACCATCGTCATGGCCGCCGGTCCCGTGCCATCGCTTATCGTGCTTCGCGAGCGCTGCAGTAAATCGGACTCGCCCGCGCCGTTGCGTTCCCTTTCCATTCAGACTGGTTCGTTTGAGGCTGCTGCCATTAGCCCTGGGATCGAACAGTGCCC
>URVK01000251.1 GCA_900551305.1 uncultured Collinsella sp. | reverse complement strand
CGCTCGTCACCTGGCTGCCGGCAAGCCCCATCGCCGATGCACTGGGCCTCATGCCGCTGCCGACGAGCTTCTTCGCGCTGCTCATCGGCATCGTCTCTGCCTACATCGCGCTCACCCAGCTGGCAAAGCGCCGCTACATTGCCCGCCACGGCGAGCTGCTGTAGCAAGTAGACGGAAAACACCCTGCCAGCTGCCGTTGCCACTACCACAGCTGCCAGCGCCCCTGCCACTGCCGTTGCCTCTGCCGCCGCCGCAATCTATCCCCTCAGCAATTGCGGTGAAATAGTTCCTGTTTAAAGCCTCGTGACTTTAATTTAGGGACTATTCCACCGCAACTTATTGGAGGATTGGCTAGTCCTTGGGCGTCCAGGACCAGAAGAAGTTGATAAGGGCCACACGCGAGGCGGTATCGGTCTTCTTGTTGATTGAGGAAATGTGGCGATAGAGCGTGGAGCGCGAAAGGAAGAGCGTTGTGGCGATGTCCTGAACGCTCTGGTCCGAAGCGACCAAGACCTCAAGAATATCGCGCTCGCGCTCTGTAAGCCCAAAGGTGGCGACGAAAGCATCGAGGCGTTCATCGGACGTGAGCTCCGCTGCCTCCACGGGCTCGGGGTCGAAGCATGTGGGCGCAAGATCCCCACCAAGATCGTCGGTGGCAAGCGGCAGGCCATCCTGCATCACGGCATCATCGGCTCGTTGCCCCAACTGCCCCAGCAGCGTAATCGCAATGCCCACAAACATCACGAGCGCCGCACCGACCGCAGCCAGCACGTTTTGACTCGAGATAATCGCCACCGCCGGCGCCGTCACGAGCATCGAGCACACGTTGTTGACGACGCGACCCATGCACGGCCAAAATATGACCAGCGCGCATAGAGCGAGACGGCGGCATATTTTGTGGTAAAGAACACCACGAAAAAGCCCGAGCCCAGATAAAAAATGATCGGGGCAGCGAGCTCGTTGCCACCAGTGCCGTCGACGATGAGCACAAAGAACGAAAGCGTGGACAGTATGGCGGCACATGTCATGCCGATATTCATATACGAGCGGCCGTGCAGGTCAAATAGTGCGCCAGCGACCAACGAGCTCACGACAAGCAGCAGGCGCGGCCAATCGCCCAAATCGACGGCTCCGACAGCATGCAAGGTCGTGAAGCCCGCGTTGAGAGCGGCGAATACGCTGGAAAGATACGCCGTCGCCACGGTCAGGCGAACTACGGCGCGACGGAATGCCGCCTTTGCCTCGGGATCGTCATGCCACTTGGCGCCATATTCCAGAGCATCTACCGAAAGCCCGGCAGCACTGGGTTCAAAGTTGGGGTCGGACTCGTCGCGCAGCTTGGCGCGTCGGGCACCGTGGAGCAACGCCACCTGCGCGATCGCACAGACGACCAGAACAGCCTGCTGAGGAATACCGACAGGCATCACCATGTGGTTGATCACCTGTACCAGAACGCCCATGGCATAGGAAAGTGCGGCGGCGCGCGCCAGGCCGGGCGTCTGCGCAAAACGCCGCGCAAGATTGGCATGGGCGGTCGATCCGCAATAGCCCAGGGCGCAGCACGCCACCAGACCGCCGGCAATTACTACCTCAAACCGCACTGCCGTAATCATCAGCAGCAACGCCGATACCAACAGCACGCCTGTAATATCGCTCGTCGCATCGATCGTCTGGGGAAGGCGATAGTACAGAAATGGGCGCACGAAAAAGCCAATCACGCTCGCGCCGACAACGATGCTCTCGTAGATGACGACCTCACTCGATGGCACGAACTCGGCCATGCGCACATCAAAGAGATACTCGCACGCCAAAAACGTGAAGAAGAACAGCGCCAGGCATATAATCTCCCGAATGCCCCGACGCAAATATGCGGTTGTGTCTCCCATGCCCCTCATGGTTAACCCCCCAGCCGCTCAATTGTCTGGAAATCTATTTTAATAAAGAACCAGTCTCAATATCGAAGCCAGGCTCGAAATGTTGCCAATTCGACCCCAGCCGTCCACATCACGCCGCGATTTTGAGCCGCATGGACCAGAAGGGACGCGCGCGATCTCTAGCTCGGCCAGGAGTGTCTCCAACTACCACTCATTTAAGTACGTCCCCAATGAGTGGCCGAAGAGTGTCCCCCGCGACTAGTCGTTTGAGAACGTCCATTACAGTCGAAATTGTCAGCCCGGGACCGTCTCGGGCTACGATTG
>URVK01000250.1 GCA_900551305.1 uncultured Collinsella sp. | reverse complement strand
CTTCTCCCCCTCTTCGTCGGTCAGGCGCTCGTCCCCCGCCAGCCCGGTCATCGCGGTGTTTGGCGCTGCCGGCGGCAAGGCGCAGGAGCGCCGCGAGCAGCTTCCGCGCGAGGCCGCACCGTATTCCGACCTGATGATCTTTGCCAATGAGGACCCGGCTCACGAGGACCCGATGAAGGTCTGTCGCGAGCTTGCCGAACATGTTCCCGACGATACGCCGAACAAGATCATCCTCGATCGCGAAGCTGCCGTGCATGCGGCGTTCAAGGCGGCGCGCGAGGAGTACGTCAACCCCGATGCTCCTACCATTGTCTTGCTGCTGGCAAAGGGTGACGAGGAGCTCATGCACGTGGGCGACGAGTTCGTGCCCATCGAGAGCGACCTTTCGTTGGCCAATCGCCTGATCGATGTTACCCAGTTTGACTAATGAACCATGATGGCGGCGGCGCCCTGAGTGCGCTGTCGCCATAAGCGTGTTCCCTCAATCAAAACATGCCGTCCAAGTCCAAATCCTTCTACGTAAACGGAGTAACCATGTCCCACAATACCCTGCCGACCGTTGCCGAGCTTTCGGGCGAGATGCGCGAGCGCTTGGCCAAGGTCAAGTACGTCTTTACCGACCTGGATGCCACGATGCTCGCGCCCGGCTCGTGCGTGCTGCGCGACAACGACGGCAACCCTTCGACCAAACTCGTCGAGGCCGTCGTGGCGCTCGCTCGCGCTGGTATCCAGGTGTTGGACGGCACGGGCCGCAACCGTACCATGATCCACGAGGACGCGCGCGTGCTCGGCCTCAACTCCTACATCGGCGAGATGGGCGGCCTGGTCATGTACGACCTCAAAGCCAACGATTGGGAGTATCTGACCGGCGACATGCCTTACGACCCCGCCTGCGGCCTTACTCCGCACCAAGTGATCGAGCAGACCGGCGTGTGCGAGAAGATCCTTGCCCGCTGGCCGCACAAGATCGAGTACCACAACGACATGTCGACCGGCTACAAGTACCGTGAGGTCACCGTCGGCATGCGCGGCGATGTGCCCGACGATGAGGTCCAGGCCATCCTGGACGAGGCCGGCTGCGGTCTGGTCTGGGCTTGCAACGGCCATCTGACTCACCTGTCCAAGCCGACGACGCTCGAGCTTAATCGCGTCGAGGACGGTCGCGCCTTCAACATCAATCCGGCGGGTCTTAACAAAGGCGTTGCCATTGCGCGCTTCTGCGAGCACCTGGGGATCGAGCGCGAGGAGACGCTTGCGCTCGGCGACTCCGAGTCCGACTTCTACATGGCCGATCACGTGGGCACGTTCTGCCTGGTCGAGAATGGCCTGACGAGCGCCGGCGCGCCCGAGTTCCTGGCTGCCTGCGAGAACGCTTTCGTTACGCGCGGCAAAATTGTCGACGGTTGGGCGGCGACGGCAGAGCTGCTGGTCGCGGCGCGTTCGTAGCGCGGCGTCGCTGCACTTGGACATGTCTTTTCGAGAGAGACTGGTGAGGTAATGTCCGATATCGAGAATCCGGCAGGCGACACGCGCCCGATTGGCGTGTTCGATTCTGGTTTGGGCGGTCTGACGGTTGCGCGCGCGATTGCGACGGCGCTGCCGCACGAGTCCGTCTACTACTTTGGCGACACCAAGCGCTGCCCCTACGGCACGCGCACCGAGGATGAAGTGCGCTCGTTTGCGCTGCAGGCGGGTCGTTGGCTTTCGAAGCACGACGTCAAGATTATGGTCATCGCCTGCAACACGGCGACCGCTGCGGCCTTGCGTTTGGCCCAGCAGGTGCTCGACGTTCCCGTGATCGGCGTGATCGCGCCGGGTGCCCGTGCAGCAATCAACAGCACGCGTACGCGTCGCGTGGGCGTGCTCGCTACCAACCTCACTATTCGCTCGGGCGCCTACACGCGCGCCATTCAGGATCTAGATGCCGGCGTCGATGTATACGGCTGTCCTGCCTCGAGCTTTGTCGAGGTTGTCGAACACGAGCTCGCCTCGGGTGCACATCTGCAGGAACAGTGGCTTGAGAACGAGGACATCTTCGATACGCCTGCCGTGCGTGCGCTGGTGGGTGCCACGGTTGAGCCGCTGCGCGACCACGGTATCGATACCGTGGTGCTCGGCTGTACGCATTTCCCGCTGTTGGTGGGACCTATCCGGCATGCGCTGGGGCCTGGGGTGCGCGTCGTGAGTTCCGCCGAGGAGACCACACGCGAGCTGACCGATATCCTCACGCGCCGCGAGCAGCTGGCGGG
>URVK01000249.1 GCA_900551305.1 uncultured Collinsella sp. | reverse complement strand
GATTAATGGATGGAAACGGGTGTTCTATCGGGACACACATTTTGTCCTATAAGCCGCAGTTGCGGTGGAATAGTTCCTGTTTTATGTCTTGGATGCCGATTTTAGGAACTATTTCACCGCAACTTATAGATGCGGCGTCGACTAGGACAAATCGTCTTCGTAGGGCATCAGGTCTGCTAGGTAGCCTTTTTCCTTGAGCATCGCCTCGATCTCGTCGAGGGTCTGTTCGTCCTCCGCCGCAATGCGATGGAAGTGGTAGCCGCTGGTCACCGTCAGCAGCGGAAAGCTCTTGCCGCTCTCGATATCGCGCAGATAGCGCTCGACATCGCGACGATTGCGGATGTCCAGGTCGGCCGTAATCTTACCGTACACGCGGTGATTGACAATCACGTTGAGCACGGCGCCGCCGGCGTCGACGATACTCGTGAGCTCATCGCCTGCCTGCTCCACGCTGTGGCGAACCTTGACCAAGCGCGTAGGCACGGCGGGGCTGCTGGGGGCCTCCTGCAGCACGTAGCCGCGGTTGGTCGCCACGATATCGTGCCCATCGGCGCGCAGCAGGGCGATGTCCTGCACCACGATCTGGCGGCTCACACCCACCTCGCGGGCAAGCGCGCTGCCCGATACGGGCCCCTTGGCCCCCTCGAGCACGGCCATGATGGCACGGCGACGCTCGCGGGCGTTCATTATTTACCGTCCAGCAGACGCAGGTGCTTAAGCGAGAGGTCGAGGATCGGCGCGGAGTGCGTCAGGGCGCCCGAGCTAATAAAGTCAACGCCCAGGTCGGCAAGCGCGCGGATATTGCTGGCATCCACGTTGCCCGAGCACTCGGTCTTGGCGCGGCCGGCGATAAGTTCAATAGCGGCGGCCATGTCGTCATGGGTCATGTTGTCGAACATGATGATGTCGGCGCCGGCCTCCACGGCCTCGCGCACCATGTCCAGGTTCTCGCACTCGATCTCGACCGTCGTGGTAAACGATGCGTGGGCGCGCGCCATCTCGATCGCGCGCGTCACGCCACCGGCGGCATCGATGTGGTTGTCCTTGAGCATGACAGCCGTCGACAGGTTATAGCGGTGGTTGCTGCCACCGCCAATCTCGACTGCCGCCTTTTCAAACACACGCATGCCCGGTGTGGTCTTGCGCGTGTCGACAAGCACGGTCTTGGTGCCCTCGAGCGCAGCCGCCATCCGATGCGTGTAAGTAGCGATGCCGCTCATGCGCTGCAGGTAGTTGAGCGCCACACGCTCGCCCGAAAGCAGCACGCGCGCGTCGCCGCGCACCTGACCCACATGGTCGCCGGCGTGCACCTCGTCGCCATCGGCAACGTCGAGCAGCACCGAGCTCTGCGGATCCAGCAACTCAAAGGTGCGGGCAAACACATCCAAGCCGGCGATGATGCCGTCGGCCTTGGCGATAAGCTCCACCGTGGCGGGGCGCGCCGTGGGGCACACGCTCGCCGTGCTCACGTCCTCAAAGGTAATGTCCTCGCGCAGAGCCTGCAGAATCAGATCATCGACGACGAGCTTCATGGTAATGGGATTCATGGTCTACTCCTCCACGGCCTGCGTGCCGGCGGCACGGGCCAGATCATCGATTGCCAGGATGTCGGCGCTCAGGGCGCGATGACGGCCATCGAGCGCGGGATTGCCCGCCTGCTCCACGGCCAGTGACTCGCCGGTACGCATATACCACGCGGCGCGACGACCCCAGACCAGCGCTTCGAGCAGGCTGTTTGATGCAAGGCGATTCTTGCCGTGAACGCCGTTGCAGGCCGTCTCGCCCGCGGCGTAGAGCTCGGGCATCGAGGTGCGGCCGTCCTTATCGACCCATACGCCACCCATAAAGTAGTGCTGCGTGGGCGTAACGGGGATGGGCTCGTCCAAGATGTCGCGGCCGTCCTCAAGGCAGCGCGCGCGAATGTTGGCAAAATGCCCGGTCACCACATCGCGTTCGACGGGGGCGAAGCTCAGCCACTCGTGCTCGGTACCGTCCTGCTTCATCTGCTCGCGAATGGCGGCGGCGACCCCATCACGCGGCTGAAGCTCGCCGGCGGCGTTGAGCAAAATCGCGCCCTCGCCGCGGCAGCTCTCGCTGATCAGGAAGGTGCGGCCCGGCTGCGGCGAGAACAGTCCCGTGGGGTGAATCTGCACGTAGTCCAGATGCTCCATCTTAATGCCATGCTCCTGAGCAATGTAGCAGGCATCGCCCGTGAGCTGCGGGTAGTTGGTCGAATGGTCGTATACGCCGCCG
>URVK01000248.1 GCA_900551305.1 uncultured Collinsella sp. | reverse complement strand
AATCGATGTGCCGGCGGGGATGGAAAGCGCTGCGCCCGTTGCCGATAGCTCAAGCGCGGCGGCAGCTCCGTCGATGCCGATCGTTTTGACCGATCTGGAGCGGAAATCCCTGGCGGGGGAGCGCGAACTGCTGACGATGCTCACGAGCTATCCCGATTTGTTCCGCACCTATGCCGATCGCATTTGTTCTATCGAGTGGGTCGACCCGCGTCACGAGTCCATTGCGTGGGCCGTGCTGGCGACGCCGCCGGGAACCGATCCTGCGGCATGCATGGATGCGGCGCGCGCGGTGTGTCCCGAGGCGGCATCGCTTGTCAGCGCCGGACGCATCTCGGCAACGAGTAAGCACCCCACCGAGACGAACATCGTGTTTATGCTTGATACGCTCGAGCTCTATACCATCAAACGTCGCATGCGAGCCGCGCAGGCCAAGTTGCGTCAGGACCGTTCACTCGATGATGAGGCCCGTCGCGCGCTGACCGTGCAGGCCGCGCAGGATTCGCAACGTCAACGCGAACTGCAAAAGTCGATCGGCGGCGTGGCGGACCCGTTCCGTTTGAGCGGCCGGGAGGCCGCGGGCACCGAACAAGCCTAGATGTTGTGGTCAACCAGCGTATTCTCGCCTATATCCAGTCTTCTTTTTGGGTATAGACGTCAATGTGTGTGCTAAAGTATTGAGTCCTGTGGACTATGAAGGGAGAATCTGTGCCAAAAAAGACTGAGAGCACGGGTACTGGGCTGGAATCCTACGTTGCAAAGCTCATGGGCAACGGCTCAAACAGGACTTCGGTAACCGAGGACGAGATTCAGGTCGCCCTGAAGGATATCGATGTTTCTGACGAGCAGCTCACCGCGGTGTATTCCGCGCTGCGCAACAGCGGCATCCAGATTATCTCCGCGAGCGGTAACGACGACGCCCCCATGGGTGTCGACGATGACGATACCGATACCGATACCGATACCGATACCGACGATTTCGATGACGATGATGAGCACGATTCCGGCTCGCTTGACGATCACGAGCTCAAGATGGCCCGCCAGGCCGACGCCGAGATGGGTTCTTCCAAGAGCAAGAAGAAGCGCACCGTGCGCACGTCCCGTTCGCGTTCGCGCGTGCGCGGTATCGATGCCTCCACGGTGATGCTGACCGGCGACCCGGTCCGTATGTACCTCAAGGAGATCGGCAAGGTCGACCTGCTGACCGCCTCCGAAGAGGTCGATCTAGCCATGAAGATCGAGGCCGGTCTTGAGGCCACCGAGAAGCGCGAGGCGGCCTGCCGATGCTGGTGAGCTCGAACTCACGCGTGCCGAGATGCGTCGTCTTACGCGCATTGAGAACGTGGGTCTCGAAGCCAAGCAGGCGCTCATCAGTGCAAACCTGCGTCTGGTCGTCTCCATCGCCAAGCGCTATGTCGGTCGCGGCATGCTGTTCTTGGACCTGATCCAGGAGGGCAACCTCGGTCTGATCCGCGCCGTCGAGAAGTTCGACTACCAGAAGGGCTTTAAGTTCTCCACGTACGCCACGTGGTGGATCCGTCAGGCTATTACGCGCGCTATCGCCGACCAGGCCCGTACCATCCGTATTCCCGTGCACATGGTCGAGACCATCAACAAGCTCGTCCGCGTGCAGCGCCAGCTCCTTCAGGACCTGGGTCGCGACCCGACCCCTGAGGAGATCGGTGCCGAGATGGACATGAGCGCCGACCGTGTCCGCGAGATCCAGAAGATCTCGCAGGAGCCCGTGTCGCTCGAGACCCCCATCGGCGAGGAAGAGGATTCTCAGCTGGGCGACTTCATCGAGGACTCCCAGGCCATCGTTCCGCCCGATGCGGCCAGCTTCTCCATGCTGCAGGAGCAGCTCACCCAGGTGCTCGATTCGCTTGCCGATCGTGAGCGCAAGGTTATCGAGCTGCGCTTTGGCCTTGTCGACGGACATCCCCGTACGCTCGAGGAAGTCGGCCGCGAGTTTGGCGTTACGCGCGAGCGCATCCGCCAGATCGAGTCCAAGACCCTGGCCAAGCTCCGCCACCCGAGCCGCTCCAGCAAGCTGAAGGACTATATCGAAAGCTAGTCAAGCAAGAGGCGCCCTCAAGCACATCCGCTTGGGGGCGCTTTCATGTAGTCGTTGGGGACGTTCTTGAATGACTAGTCGTTTAAGAACGTCCCCAATGACTAGGTCCTTGAATGACTAGTCGTTTAAGAACGTCCATTACAGTCGAAATTGTCAGCCCGGGACCGTCTCGGGCTACGATTG
>URVK01000247.1 GCA_900551305.1 uncultured Collinsella sp. | reverse complement strand
ATCTCGAGCGGCGAGATCGAGCCGGTGCCGAGGGTCATGACGGGAACGTCCTCGATGTTGTCCTTGGCGGGATCGATGCCGAGCTTTTTGACGAGCGAGATGATCTTGCTGTTGCCGACGGCTTCCGCCACCTGGATGTAGCCGGTGTTGGAGGAGTATGCCGTCGCCTGCTTAAGCGTGATGTTGCCATAGCTATGGTTGGCGTAGTTTTGGACCTCGGTCGTGGTGCCCTTGGCCTTGAGCGGCGAGTTGCAGTTGAGGGTGACGTTGGGGTTCATGCCGTTTTGGATGGCAGTTGCCAGCGTAAAGGCCTTAAAGGTGGAGCCGACGGGACGCTTGGCCGTGGCATGGTTTACGTGGTTCTCGTCGGCGTTGTAGTCGTAGCCGCCCACCATGCACTTGATGTAGCCGGTTTTGGGGTCGACGACGACCATGCCCATGTCCAGGCCGTCGAGTGAGAGTGTGTCGAGCTGCTCGCGGACGGCATTCTCTGCCACCTGCTGCATCGTGGGGTCGATGGTGGTCTTGACGGTCAGGCCGCCCTTAAAGAGCACGTCGGTCGAGAACTCCTGCTCCAGCAGCTGCTTAACATAGGCGACAAAGTAGGGCTGCGAGTATACGTCGACGCCGCTGCCCGAGATTTCGGTCACGTTGAGGGTGATGGGCTCGGCCTGTGCGGCATCGTGCTCCTCCTGCGTAATGTGGCCCAGACGCAACATGTTGTCGAGGACCTTGTTGCGACGGGACAGCGCCAGGTCGGGGTTGACCGTGGGGTCGTACTGCGAGGGCGAGTTGGGAAGGCCGATGAGCAGCGCGGCCTCGCTCAGGGTGAGGTCGGCGGCGCTCTTGGACAGATAGGTCTCGGCTGCGGCCTCGATGCCGTAGGCGCCGTGGCCGTAATAGATGGTGTTGAGGTACATCATGAGAATCTCGTCTTTGGAGTACATATCCTCCATCTTTACGGCGATGTAGGCCTCGCGCACCTTACGCTCGATGGTCGAGTCGAACTGCTCCTCTTGCAGGATGGTGTTGCGCACCAGCTGCTGGGTGATAGTCGAGGCGCCTTCGTGCCCGCCGCCGAGGGTTGCCACCGCAGCACGCGCGATACCCCACAGGTCGATACCACCGTGCTCGTAGAAGCGCTCGTCCTCGACGTCAACGGTGCCCTGCAGCACGTAGGGGGAGACCTCGTCCTTGGTGATGGACTTACGGTTTTGCGTGTAGAAGCTCGCGATCTTGTTGCCGTTGCAGTCGACGATCTCGGTGGGCTCGCTCACCAGATACGCGTTGGCGTCGGTGTAGTCGGGCAGATCGGACAGCCAGCGGTTGACGTTGCCGACCATGCCGATGCCAAATGCCACGCCCGCGATAAGCAAAAAGCCCAAAAACGAGAGCAGGATTATGGGCAGGGCATGCGTCTTTGAACGGCTGCGTCCCTGTCGTTGGCGAGGACCCATATATTGACCTCCAGGTATGTCGTGCCCGACGGCGGATGTGCCGTCGGGGCAGGATGGACATAAGTTATTACACGATAAACCAAACGGGGTGCGCGAGGCCTCGTGTATGCTGGAAGGCGGCATTTTTCAGAGTGAATGCATACCTTGGTAAGGAGTTTGTCGATGGCGATTCGGACGATGGGGCCGAGCGGACAACACAAGACTGGATGGGTTGCTGCGGGTGCGGCGCTGCCCGAGCTGCTGGCGCCGGCGGGCGGGCTCGACCAGATGCTTGCGGCCATCGCCGCGGGCGCCGATGCCATCTATGCGGGGTTGGGCGGCTTTAACGCCCGTGTGAGCGCCCATGGCTTTACGGATGACGAGTTTGCGCGCGGCAGCGCCGTGGCGCATGCCCGTGGCGTGCGTGTGTACGTGACGCTCAACGTGTTCGTGTTTGACGATGAGTTATCCGACGCGGTGGCGCTGGGAGCTCATGCACTGGAGTTGGGCGCCGATGCTCTGATTGTCGCCGATGCCGGGTTGGCCTGCGCGCTGCGCGCGGCGATTCCCGGGGTCGAGATTCACCTGTCCACGCAGGCGGGCGTTCATAGCGAAGGCGCCGTGCGGCTTGCCGCCGATGAGCTGGGGGGCGAGCGCGTGACGACGGCACGCGAGCTGACGGTCGACGAGATTGCGGCGCTATGTGCCACGGGCGTGCCCATCGAGGTATTCTGCCACGGTGCGATTTGCATCGGCTATTCGGGGGCGTGCGAGTTCTCGGCCCTGCGGCGTGGGCGCTCGGCGATGCGCGGCGACTGCACGCAGCCGTGCCGTCTGGGGGACGTTCAAGCTCT
>URVK01000246.1 GCA_900551305.1 uncultured Collinsella sp. | reverse complement strand
AATCGTGGATCGCCCCACGCCCGCCGCAAGCCCCCCGCCCGCCTGCGCGGCGCCACCTCGGGCTGCATGTTTGTGGGAATTAGCTAACCGAAAGGCTTACACGTGAACGAAGAACCTCAAGTCCTCTACTGCGACGCCTGGCTCATGGCCATCGATAAGCCTGCCGGCATGGTCGTCCACGGTGACGGCACCGGCGAGCGCACACTTACCGACTACGCCAGCGACCTGCTGCTGGCGATGGGCGACGGCTTTGCCGCGACCGACATGCAACCGCTCAACCGCTTGGACCGCGACACCACCGGCGTGGTGTTGTTCTCGCTCGACAAGCAGACGCAACCCGCTTTTGACCAGATGATCATCGACCACGCATTCGAAAAGCACTATCTGGCGCTCGCCGAGGGCAAGATCGACTGGAACGAGAAGCTCATCGACAAGCCCATCGCCCGCGACCGCCACGATAGCCGCAAGATGCGCGTTGGCGCCAGCGGCAAGCCGTCTCAGACGCGCGTGAAGGTGCTCAAGCGCCTTAAGAGCCGCCGAGGCCTTCCCGCGCGTTCGTATATCGATGTCGAGTTGCTCACCGGCCGCAAGCACCAAATCCGTGTGCATCTGGCGAGCGAGCATCATCCCCTGGTTGGCGACGACCTGTACGGAACGCCGCGCCCCTGCGGCCTGATGCTCCACGCCCACAGCGTGTCCTTCACGCATCCCGTAACCGGCGAGCACATCCACATAGAAGCCCCCTGCCCCTGGGAGCCCTAAAACCTGCCGAAAAGGGCAGGCACCTTTGTGGTGGCTTTGCCGCAATGGCTCAGCCGCGGTCCCAAAACGTCTCGATCTGTAACAGTTAGAACCCATTTTCCGGTCTATCCGTTACAGATCGAGACATTCGAATCCCCCTCAAGGGATAATCTCAATCTGTAACAACAACTCGGCAAAATCGGCCCAAGATGTTACAGATTGAGATATTCGGATCCCACCGGAGAAATCATCTCGATCTGTAACATCTGGAGCCCGCATTTTGACCTTCCTGTTACAGATTGAGACGTTATGGGACCACCAGGAAAAATATCTCAGCTTGTAACATCTGGAACCCATATCCCTCTCTTCCTGTTACAGATCGAGACAAATCCCCAAACAGCAAAAGGCGGCAACGTCCCTGGTGGACGTTGCCGCCTTTCCATTGGCAAGACCCTTCCGCTCCCGCTACTCGGTAGCCTTGTCGAGAGGCTTCTTAAGGAAGCTCAGAACCAAGCAGCCGACCACAGCGCCGATAGCAAGGGCCAACAGGTACTGCACCGGGTTCGTGATGACCGCGATAACCCAGGCGCCACCGTGCGGAGCGGGGCTCGCGCAACCAAAGAGCATCGAAAGACCGCCGGCGGTCGCAGATCCCAGGATGCAGGCGGGCAACACACGAAGCGGATCGGCCGCGGCAAAGGGAATGGCACCCTCGGTGATAAACGACAGACCCATGATGTAGTTCACCAGGCCTGCCTTGCGATCGGCCTCGGTCCAGCGGTTCTTAAAGAACGTCGTGGAGAGCGCGATGACCAGCGGCGGTACCATACCGCCCGCCATGACGGCAGCCATGATCATATTGCCCTGCAGCGTTTGCTCGGCAAGGGCCGCGGTGCCAAAGACATATGCGGCCTTGTTGATGGGACCACCCATGTCGGTCGCCTGCATACCGGCGCAGATAATGCCCAAAAGAACGATGCTCGTGCCCGAAAGACCGTTGAGCGCGCCGCTAATGGCGGTGTTGATAACGCCCATAATCGGGTTAACGGCCATCATAAAGAGACTCGTAAAGAGAATGCCCAGCACGGGATAGATGAGCATGGGCTTGATACCGTCGAGCGACTCGGGTAGCACGCTTGCAGCCTTCTTGAGCGCATTGACGATAATGCCGGCGGCAAAACCGACCAGCAGCGCGCCCAAAAAGCCAGCAGAGACAAGCTGAGCCTGGGCGTCGGCATCCATTGCCGTGGTGAGATAGCCCAACGTAAAGCCCTGCTTTGCAATCCAGCCACCCACAAAGCCCGCGGCCAAGCCCGGACGGTCAGCAATGGACATGGCAATATAGCCCGCAAGGATGGGGAGCATAAAGTTGAACGCCTGGTTGCCCGCAAGGTTAAAGAAGGCCGCGACCGGAGTGCTGTGGCCGTATGCGCTCGTGCCCAGCCCCGCCTGGTCCAGCAAGAACGAAAGCGCCATGAGGATGCCGCCGCCAACAACAAAGGGGAGCATGTGCGAAACGCCGTTCATCAGGTCCTTATAGACCCTGCGGCCCAAACCCTCGGATTCGCCCTCGGCAGCCGCC
>URVK01000245.1 GCA_900551305.1 uncultured Collinsella sp. | reverse complement strand
GCCTCGGTGCAGCCGCCTGCGCAGCAGCCGGGGTCGCCAGCGCCGTGGCCGCAGATGATGAACAGTTTAGCCATTGCCTACTCCTTCCCGCCTACGGTCACGCCCAACAGGGCGTCGAGCCACTTGGATGTGATGCCTACCGACTTGAACAGCGTGTGGGCCGCCTGCACGCCGCCTACCACGGCGAAGGCGCACGTGACCCATGCGCCCGGGTCTGCGGGCACGCCGCCCACGAAGCCGGTCACGACGCCCGCCAGGAGCGAGCAGCCCAGCGCCAGGATGCGCGCGGCCTTGCCGGTCATGGCCTCGGTCTTGATCAGCTGCACCGCGAACGGCACGGCGAAAGACAGCACGATGGCTGCGATTGCTTGCATTTCTGTCATTTCGGATTCCTTTCTATCGAGCCGATTCCTTGTAGAGCAGGTCAACGCGGTCGGCGATGTGGTCGACCTTCGCCGCCATGCCTTGGCTGCGCGCCTGGCTGTTCGCCAGGTCGGCGTGCAGCACCTCGTTGGAGGTCACGACGGACTCCATGAGCGCCTTCATAGCCTCCATCAGCGCGTTGCTGCGCTCCATCTGCGCGGCGATGCGGCCCTCCATCTGGCTGCGCTCGCGGTCGCGCTGCGCCCGCTCGTTCACCTCGTCCTGCTTTCGCTCCTCGCGCTTGAGGTCGATGTTCGCCTTGCGCTCGTTCTGGGCCTTGAACTCTTCGAGGAACTGCTTGCCGAAGTACAGGACCACTAGGACGAGCAGCGCGCCGAAAAGCGACCCGGGGCCGTACGGCGCGAAGATTTCCAGCACGTCGGTCATTCGTTTTCTCACCTCCTCGAATCGCTGCCGCGATTGTCCGCGAGGTGTCGCCGGGCAAAAGAAAAGCGCCCCCGAAGGGGCGCTCGCTACTCCTGCGGCGCTTCCGGCTGGTCGGGCTCCATGGCTTCCAGCTCATTGATGCGGTCGCGCCACGTCTGGCGCTGCGAGATGATCTCGGCCACCTCCTTGGCAGCTGCGGCGATGGCCGAGAGCAGGTCGGTGATGGACGATGCGGAGAAGATGCGCTCCACCGCCTTCATGACCTTGTAGTCGCTCTGCTCAAGCTGCTGTTTGTAGCCGTTGATCTCCCCGGCGATTTCCTGTTCCGTCATGGGTCGCTCCTTCCGTTGCTAGGGTAGGGGCATGTTCCCATCCGTGTCGCCTCCAGGTTTGGATTGCATTGAGCAACCCCCCCCCGCGGGATTTCCGAACAGGCTGCGGTACAGCGCGTCCATGGCCCGCACGCTGCGGTGCGCGTCCAGCCGCTTCATGCCTCCGCGCCAGCTCTGGTAGCTCTGCTCCACCTGCTCAGGGGTCATGATGCCATCGGCGACCATGCGGGCCATCTTCTTGAGCTTGCGGCGCTCCCGCGTTATGGAGTCTCGGCACGGCTTCACGACTATGCGGCCCGTGTCCGTGTAGAAGATGCGCTTCTTCAGCCACGTGAACCCGCGCGTGAGCTTCACCACGCGGGTCTTGCGCGGGTTCAGTTCGATGCCCAGCTCGGCGCATTTGCGCTCTATGAGCAGCAGGCACACCTGCAGGTAGTCCTTGGACTCGTGTATCAGGTAGAAGTCGTCCATATATCGACCGTAGGCCTCGGGGCGCAGCATCTCGATTACGTAGTGGTCAATGCGGTTGGGGTGCGCTACGGCGCATATCTGGTTCGGCTCGCTGCCCAGCCCCAGGCCCACATCGCCCTGCGCGTCTATCAGGCGGTGCTCCAAGGCGACCACGCGCGGATCTAGCAGCGCGGAGGCCACCTGGTCTTTGACGGGTTGGTGCGCTATGCGCGCGAAGTAGTCGGAGAAGTCGCCGAGCAGTATGTAGCCCTCGCGGCCGTGCCGCCTCCAGTGGTCGGCCAGGTGGCGCTTGAGCAGCTTCAGGGCGTAGTCGGTGCCGCGCCCCTTTATGTTCGCGGAGTTCGCGGCTATGAGGGTGGGCACGATCGCGGGCACGAGCGCGTTCTGCGACAGCGACTTCTGCACCACGCGCTCGGGAAAGTGCACGGCGCTGATGTGGCGCAGCTTGCCGCGCTCCCATAGGTCGAAGCGGATGAAGCCCCGGCATATGTCGCGGCCCTCCAAAAGGTCGCGGCGGGACAGGACGGCGTTGCGCAGGTAGTCCTTCATGTACCGCTGCGTGGACGCCTTCCACATCACGCCGCGCGCGGCCTGCTTGGAAGCCTTGCACAGGCTGTTGAGGTCGGCCACGGTCTCAAGCGTGCACGCCTTGACGCGCTCGGCCTTGGCCTTGGCCCGCTTCTCCTCGCGGCGCTTCCGGCGCGCCGCCCGCCTTTGCTCGGAGTTCACAGAAGGCAACCCGCACGG
>URVK01000244.1 GCA_900551305.1 uncultured Collinsella sp. | reverse complement strand
GTCCACACCAGCGACGGCATCGCCGGTCTCAAGCGCTGCAAGCAACGTGCACTCCCCCGCCGAGAGCTCGCGCGAGCGACGGCAGCGCGAAAGCAGCACACGCCCGCCGCCAATAAGCATCACGGGCGAATAGGACAGCACCACAGCATGGTCCCCGGCACGCAGCGGCAGCGAGTTTTCCAAGCGCACCTGAACAATACGGGTCTCGCCCACCGCCATGGGGGCCTCGCCCTCCATGAACATGATACGACCGACAACCTCGGCTGTACCCGCCATCACGTGCACACGCGCACCCGACTCGAGCACACGCGGCTTGGCCCCCTCGCGACCCAAGTAAGTGAACGTCATCATAAAGCGCAACGTCTGACCAAAGCGGTCCGCCACGCCCAGCATCTCGCCACGGTCAAGCGCCGCGACACCGTCACCAACCAGGTTGAGCGCCACGCGTTGCCCAGGCAGCGCGCGCGGCGTATCGCCATGCACCTGAATCCCGCGGACACGGCAGACCGTACGCGACGGCAAAGCCATCAGCTCGTCGCCCACCGCAACCGGCGCATCGTGCAACGTTCCCGTCACCACGGTACCGGCGCCCTTGATCGTAAAGCAGCGGTCAATCGGCAGGCGCGGCGCGGCATCACTCCGCTCGACACGGTCGCGGCAGGCATCCCAGCAGGCACTTACCTGCTCGTCGAGCACCGCAAGCAGCCCGTCGATCCCCTCGCCCGTCTTAGACGACACGGGCACAATCGGCGCGCCTGCAAACACGGTACCCGACAAAAAGTCATCGACATCGAGCTCGGCAAGCTCGGTCATCTCGGCATCGGCCAGGTCGCACATGGTCAGCGCGACCACCATATGCGTTACACCCAGCAACATGCACGTGCTCGCGCGTCTGCGGCATCACGCCCTCCACGGCAGAGACCACCAGCACGGCAACGTCGATGCCCGTCGCACCCTGCACCATGGCGCGCAGATAATGGGCATGCCCCGGCACGTCGACCAGGCCGACGATCTTGCCGCTCGGCAGCGCCAGCTCGCCAAAGCCCAGCTCCACGGTCATACCGCGACGGCGCTCGACCTCAAGGCGATCGGGATTCTTGCCGGTCAGCGCCTCGATCAGCGCCGACTTACCGTGGTCGACGTGGCCCGCCGTGCCAACGATAACGGGACACTCCACCAGCGCCTGAACCTCACTCATCGAGCAATCGCCTTCTCAACGCATGCAGCAAGCGTCGATGCCGCCGTCTCGATATCGCGGTCGCCCACAAGCGTACGGACGTCAAACAAAATGCGATCGTGCGAAGTTCGCGTGACGACCGGCGTGTCGAAGTCCTGGACAAGCGAGCGCTTGAGCGCGTCGACGGACAGGCGCCCGTCGACCGGGCAGACGGCCACGCACATCGTGGGCAGCTCGACGGTAGGCAGCGAACCACCACCGGGAGTCGACGACTCCTCGACGATCTCCACCTGAACGGCGCACGGGCAGCCAGCCTTATCGAGCCCGGCGGCCATGCGATCGCGGAGCTTGCGGGCACGACGCTCCAGATGAGCCTGCGGAAGCGTGAGCATGTTGAGCACCGGCACCTCACGATGGGCCACATCCGCCCCGTCCATGTAAATGCGCAGTGTAGCCTCGAGCGCCGCCAGTGCAAACTTGCCCGGGCGCAGGGCACGCATAAGCGGATGCGACCCGCAGGCCTGGACCAGATCGCGACGGCCCATGATAATGCCCGCCTGTGCGGCACCGAGCAGTTTATCACCCGAGCACGACACGATATCGAGCCCCGCCGAAACCGAAGCCGGCGTGGTTTCTTCGCCGCCGCGCACCAAGATGTCGTCGGGCAACAGCGCGCCCGACCCCTGGTCCTCGTAGAACAGCAGGCCATGCTTGTGGGCCAGAGCAGCAAGCTCCCGAGAGCCTACCTCCTCGTGAAAGCCCTCGATGCGATAGTTGGAAGGATGGACCTTGAGGAT
Source organism: uncultured Collinsella sp. (assembly GCA_900551305.1). Classification (GTDB taxonomy): domain Bacteria; phylum Actinomycetota; class Coriobacteriia; order Coriobacteriales; family Coriobacteriaceae; genus Collinsella. The sequence goes on along the minus strand of URVK01000244.1, from coordinate 398 downwards.
CATGGCCGTATCGGGTGTGATGGCTTGCTCATAATCTGCCAGGTGCGTGCGGTTGGTGGCGCCGACCTCGACGGGTTTGGCGCCCGAAGCCGCCATGACATCGGGGGTCGCGGAATCACGACATCTTGGGGGGCGGGGACGTGCCCGCCAACCTCGACAAGCTCGCCGCGGCTGACGATGACCTCTTTACCCGCGGCATGGGTGGCAAGCACCAGCAGCACCGCGGCGGCATTGTTGTTGACCACGAGCGCGTCCTCGGCACCGGTGAGTGAGCGGATCAGCTGCGCGGCGTGCTCCTTGCGCGACCCGCGCGAACAGGTGTCGACGCTGTACTCGAGCGTGCTATACCCGCGCGCGACCTCGGCCACGGCTTTGGCAGCTGATTCCGCGAGCGGGGC
>URVK01000243.1 GCA_900551305.1 uncultured Collinsella sp. | reverse complement strand
GGTATTCCCTGCGCCTGCGGGCGTTCCGGCCATCTGGAGTCGGTTGCTTCGGGCACTTCCATTGGTCGTATGTACGATGAGCGCTTTGGTCGCGTCGACCCCAGCCGTCCTTCGGTCGGTCGCGATGTGAACGACCTGTGCCGTGCGGGCGACGCAAAGGCGACCGAGGTCATCCATGACGCCGGCTTTGCGCTGGGTGCCAGCTTGGGCTCGCTCGCTAACATCCTGGACCCTGAGGTCATCGTGCTTTCGGGTGGCGTGATTCACCAAGGTCCCGATTGGCGTTCACAGACGTGGAAGGATTCGGTACACGAGGGCTATGCCAGCCAGGCGCTCGATCCGCTTCAGGACACGCCGATCCTCATCGGTTCTCTGGAGGGCGATGCTCCGCTCATCGGTGCCGCTGAGCATCTTCTTGCCTCGTTGAAGTAAACGTATCTTCTGTAGGAGCCTCCCGAGACAACACGCCTCGGGAGGCTGTTCTGAGAAAGGTTACAGCCTTATGACCGTCGATCCTTTGATTCAATCCCTGAAGGGCAAGCTCGTCGTGAGCGTTCAGGCGTATATGGGCGAGCCGCTTCGTACGCCTGAGACCATGGCTCAAATGTCTCGCGCTTGCGAGCTCGGCGGCGCCGCCGCCATTCGCTGCCAGGGCCTTGCCGACCGCCATTAAGGGTCGCTGTGAGGTTCCTGTTATCGGCCTGTGGAAGGATGGGCACGAGGGCGTTTACATCACGCCGACGCTGCGCCACGCTCGCGCCTGCGTTGCTGCGGGTGCCGATATCGTGGCGATCGACGCCACCGATCGTCCGCGTCCCGATGGCAAGACCGTCGAAGATACTTTCCGTCCGCTGCACGAGGAGGGCGTGCTCCTGATGGCCGACTGTGCCACCATCGAGGATATTCGTCGTGCTGTCGACATGGGCTTCGACCTGGTGTCCACCACGCTGTCTCATGGTGTTGCCGCCATCGACTGCACCATGGCCGAGGGCCCCGATCTGCCGCTCCTGCGTCAGGCGACCGAGGAATTCCCCGGCCTTCCCATCATTTGCGAGGGTCGCGTGCATACGCCCGAGGAGGCTCGCGCCGCGATCGATGCTGGCGCCTGGGCCGTTGTCGTCGGCACCGCCATCACGCACCCCACGAGTATTACGAGTTGGTTCAAGGCTGCGCTTGAGGCGTAAGACAGGCCTCGTATCCGCTCGGGGCGGTATACTCAATATAGGCAATTGACCGCGCGGGATCCGGGTTGCTGGGTCCCGCGCTTGTTTTCGGGAGGCAACACATGCAAAAGGGAGATGCCATGGATGCGGCGGAGCGCTCGGAGCGCATCCCCGATATCGTCATCATCACCGGAATGTCCGGATCAGGCCGCACACAGGCCATGCACGTGTTCGAGGACATGGGCTATTTTTGCATCGATAACCTGCCTCCGCGTCTCATCGCCCAGCTTGCCGAGCTCGTCGGCATCAATACGGGCGTGGGCAGGCATCTCGCCGTCACCTGCGATTTGCGTAGCCAGGGACTGTTTGACGAGTTGCTCGATGCGGTCGCCGCTCTCGAAGAGCGCGAGATGAGCTGCGACATCGTGTTCCTGGAGGCTTCTGACGAGGTGCTGATTCGTCGCTACAGCGAAAATCGCCGCCGTCATCCCATTGCCAAGCCGGGGGAGACTACGGCCGATGCCATTCAGCGCGAGCGCCTTCAGCTGCAGGGCGTGCGCGACCGAGCCGATATGATTATCGACACGAGCCGTCTGCGCACCTCTGCGCTGCGCAACAAGCTGCGTATGGCATTTTCCGAGCTGTCCGACCAGCAGCTTATGGATGTCCACGTGTTCTCGTTTGGCTTTAAGCACGGCATGCCCGTCGAAGCGGATATTATGATCGACGTCCGCTTCCTGCCCAATCCGTTCTACGATCCCGAGATGCGCACGATGACCGGTCTCGATAAAAAGGTCTCCGATTTTGTTCTGGACCATCCCAAGACGCAGGAGTTTTGGAAGGCTTGGACACAGCTGCTCGATACGGTCATGCCCGGTTATATCGCGGAGGGTAAGCCGCAGCTTTCTATCGCCATCGGCTGCACGGGCGGCCAGCACCGCAGCGTTGCCATTGCCGAGGCCACGGCCCGTTACCTGGAAGGCGCTCAGTATCATGTGAGCATCTCCCACCGCGACCTGTCGCGCGCCAACACGAAGGCATAGGCCTGCATGTCGTTTACCGCTGAGGTGCGCGACGAGCTTGCGCGCTGCGAACCCGAATGTGAATACTGCGACTTGTCGACGCTTGCCGCCCTCACGCGCGTGAGCGGTACGCTCTCGCTTACCGGCTCTGGGCGGTATCGTTTGACGGTTGCGGCTAGTCTACAGC
>URVK01000242.1 GCA_900551305.1 uncultured Collinsella sp. | reverse complement strand
AGCAGCAGCGGCGGGCGCGAGCGGGATTCTCCAGCAGCATCGGCGACAGGTTGGCCAAGTCATGGCTGCACGTACCCTCGCGGAGCATCACGTACATGCCACGAGACAGCTTGTCGAGTGCCTCCTCGGGAATCGTCGACTCGTGGTCGGCGATAATGCCCGCTGCGGCATAGGCGTTGAGGTCCTTACCGGCAACGAGCGGCGCGTGGCCGTCAACCTGCTTGGACGGCGTCTGGTTGGCAGCATCGATGCGAGCACAGGTCTCGGGGTCGGCCATAAAGACGCCCGGCAAGTTCATCATTTCGCCCAGACCAAAAACATCGCCCGGATGCTCGGCAAAAACCGCCTGCATATCGGCAGCCGAAATAACGGCACCGGCCTGCTCGTCGGGCAGCGCGGGCACGCACGAAGGCATCATGTACTTGATGGAGATGGGTGCGCGGCGGCCGTCCTCGATCATAAAGCGCAAGCCGTCGAGACCGGCAACATTGGCAATCTCGTGGCTGTCGGCAATGGCGGTGGTAGTACCGCGCGTCGCGGCCATGCGAGCATACTCGGCGGGACGGATGTTCGAAGACTCGATATGCAAATGCCCGTCAATAAAACCGGGAGCGAGATAGCGACCCTGGCAGTCGATGACCTCAGTTGCCTCGTAGGTGCCAGCGGCATCGTCGCGACCATCGTAGAGCACGCCGACGATCACACCGTCCTTGACGGCAACGCTACCGGGCGCCACACGCTGGCCATACACGTCGACGATCTGCGCATTGGTAAACAGCGTGTCGACGGGCACGCGGCCCCCGGCGGCCTCGATCACAGTCCTCATGACCTCAACGGACATACATACTCCTTTAACCGTAGAAAAACAGCTGCGGAGCGGACAGACCTTCACCGCAGCAAGCCAATAGCCATTGTATGCCCAAAAGAAAGTCCCGCTAACCCCCCTTCCGCTTAACGGCACCGCCAAATGACCCCTCCGTCCCCAAGGGATCGTCGTAACCAAAAAAGGCCGCAGTCGGGATTCCCGGCTGCGGCCTTATTGCACTTGTGAGGTCAACTCGCTCGTTAGACCAACTTGAAGCCCTTGCGCTTGCCTACGGAGAGGGTGTCGCCCAGCTTGAGGGCGCTCGGATCGATGTTGTAGCTCTTGGGAGCCACGGCCTTGCCGTTGATCTTGACGCCGCCGCCGTCGATATCGCGACGAGCCTGGCCGGCGCTCGCCGAAAGGCCCAAGTCCTTGAGCAGGCCGGCGAGGTAGATCTGGCCCTCGTCGTTGACGGTCAGCTCGACATGCTTCTCGGGGAAGTCGGCAAGCTGGCCCTCCTTGAACACGCGGTCGAACTCGGCCTGAGCCTCGTCTCCGGCGCCGGCGCCGTGGTAGGTGTCGCACAGGTCGCGGCCCAGAGCGCGCTTGAGCTCATAGGGATCGGCAGAGCCGTCGGCCAGAGCAGCGTCGATCTTGTCGACCTCGGCCGGGGTGAGCGAGCTCGCCAGGCGATAGTACTTTCCAATCATCTCGTCGGGGATGGACATGGTCTTGCCGAACATATCCTTGGGGGCGTCGGTCAGGCCGATGTAGTTGCCGTAGGACTTGGACATCTTGCGCACGCCATCGGTGCCCTCGAGCAGCGGCATGGTGAGCGCGATCTGGGGCTCCATGCCCATCTTCTCCATGAGCTCACGGCCGGCGAGCAGGTTGAAGAGCTGATCGGTGCCGCCCATCTCCACGTCGGCCTTGATCTGCACGGAGTCGAAGGCCTGCATCACGGGATACAGGAACTCATGCAGGGCGATCGGCGTCTGAGACTGGTAGCGCTTGGTAAAGTCATCGCGCTCAAGGATGCGGGCGACGGTGAACTTGGAGCATACCTGCAGCAGACCGGCCAGGTCCATCGAAAGGATCCAGTCACCGTTGTGCACGATGGTGGTCTTCTCGGGATCCAGGATCTTCATAGCCTGGCTCACGTAGGTCTCGGCATTGGCCTCGATCTGCTCCTGCGAAAGCTGCGGACGCGTGGAGTTCTTGCCCGAGGGGTCGCCGATCAGCGCGGTGCCGTTGCCGATGATGAGGGTAACGTTGTGGCCCAGGTCCTGGAACTGGCGCATCTTGCGCAGCGGCACGGCATGGCCCAGGTGCAGGTCGGGGCTGGTGGGGTCGACGCCGAGCTTGATGTTGAGGGGCTCGCCCTTCTCAAGCTTCTTGCGAAGGTCGGCCTCGGGAACGATTTGGGCAGCGCCCGAGGTGATGATACGCATTTGCTCGTCAACAGACAGCATTGGGTATCCTCCTTTTGCTATAGCACCCTCACCGGATACGGCGGTGCTGGAAGTCCATAAACTCTCATATGATAACAAACTGACGCGACGCGGCACCTACGACAGGAAAATCCTC
>URVK01000241.1 GCA_900551305.1 uncultured Collinsella sp. | reverse complement strand
CCCGTCGATCACTTGCGGCTCGCGAACGCGGGGGCGTCCGTGGAGGGCGCCACCGGCGCAGCATCGCCCTGCTCGTAGGCCTCGCCCACGGCCGTGGCCTCTGCCAAGCGCTCGGCCTCCTGGTCCTTGAGCGCTGCCATGAGCGAGCGGATGCGGATGCGCGCGGCGCCCAGGTTGGACACCTCGTCGATCTTGAGCACGGTGTAGATCTTGCCGCTGGCCTCCAGAATCTCCTGCACCTGGTCGGTAGTCAGGGCATCGAGACCGCAGCCGAAAGAGTTGAGCTGGATCAGGTCCAGGTCGTTGCGCATCGTCACAAAACGGGCGACGGCGTACAGGCGGCTGTGGTACATCCACTGGTCGACGACGCGAATCGGACGCTCGGGCTTCACCAGGTGCGCGAGCGAATCCTCGGTAAAGACCGCAAAGCCAAAGCTCGAGATAAGCTCGGGAAGGGCGTGGTTGATCTCGGGGTCGTTGTGGTAAGGACGGCCGGCGAGTACGATGCCGTGGCCGCCGTGGTCCTCGACCCACTTAAGGGCCTCCTCGCCCATGGTCTGGATGTCCTCGTGGAAGCGCGCATCGGCCTCAAAGGCAGCGTTGACGGCCGCATCGACCTCGGAGCGCGTGATCTTGGGACCGCGCACGCGACCGCGACCAGCTTGCGAATCGGCCACACGGTCGACGGCGAGCACCTGGTACAGACGGCGCTTGAGCTCGGTCTTGTCGTGATAGGGCACAAACGGGTACAGGAACTCGATGTTCTGCTCGCGGATCTCGTCGATGTTGAGCGCCAGCGCCGTGGGGTAGCTCATGACGATGGGGCAGTTATAGCAGTTGCCGGCGGTCGGATCCTCCTTGCGCTCCCAGCGCACGCACGGCATCCAGATGAAGTCGACGTCACGGTCGATGAGGTTCATCACGTGGCCGTGGCTCATCTTGGCCGGATAGCACACGCTCTCGGACGGCATGGACTCGATGCCCGCCTGGTAGGTCTTCTTGCTCGACTGGTCGGACAGCTGCACGCTAAAGCCCAGGCGCGTAAAGAACGCGTGCCAGAAGGGGTAGTTCTCGTACATGTTGAGCGCACGGGGGATGCCCACGGTGCCGCGCGGGGCCTCGTCGGGGCTCAGCACCTCGCGGTTAAAGAGCAGCTCGTTTTTCTTTTTGAAGAGGTTGGGGGCCTCGGTCTTCTGCTTTTTGTGGCCGGCGCCCTTCTCGCAGCGGTTGCCGGTAATGAAGCGCCTGCCGCCGCCAAAGTCGTTAACGGTGAGCTGGCAGTTGTTGGAGCAACGGCCGCAGCGGACGTGCTTTTGCGTCACGGTGAGGTGCGCGATGCCCTCGGCCGAAAGGATGGTCGAGGTGCCGTCGGCGCCGGCGCGATCGCGGGCGAGCAGGGCAGCACCATAGGCGCCCATGCAGCCGGCGATGTCGGGGCGCACGGCATGGACGCCGGTGAGCTGCTCAAATGCGCGAAGCGTGGCGTCGGACATAAAGGTGCCGCCTTGGACGATCACCTGGCTGCCGATCTCCTTGGGGTCGCGCAGCTTAATGACCTTGAACAGGGCATTCTTGATGACGGAATAGGACAGGCCGGCCGCGATGTCGCCCACCGTGGCGCCTTCCTTTTGCGCCTGCTTGACGCGCGAGTTCATAAAGACCGTGCAGCGACTTCCCAGGTCGACCGGAGCCTTGGCATGGATGGCAGCGTTGGCGAACGCGCGCACGTCCATGTTCATAGAGACGGCGAAGCTCTCGATAAAGCTACCGCAACCCGACGAGCAGGCCTCGTTGAGCATGATGTGCTCGATAACGCCGTCCTTGACGCGCAGGCACTTCATGTCCTGGCCGCCAATGTCCAGAATGAACTCGACGCCGGGCAGGAACGCCTTGGCGCCGCGCAGATGCGCGACGGTCTCGATCTCGCCGGAGTCGGCCTTGAGGGCCTCAATGAGCAGCGCCTCGCCGTAGCCCGTGGTGGTCACGTGGCCGATGGTGCAGCCGGCGGGGATATGGTTGTAGAAATCGGCCATGATGACCTTGGCCGTGCCCAGGATGTCGCCGTTGTTGTTGCCGTACCAGGTGTGCAACAGCTGGCCGTCCTCGCCCACGAGCGCGGCCTTCATGGTGGTGGAACCGGCGTCGATGCCAATGAACACGCGGCCGGTGTAGCCGTCGAGCTTGCCCTTGGGGACGACTTCCTGGTCGTGGCGGGTTTTGAACTCGGCGAAGTCCTCGTCGGTGGCAAAGAGCGGGTCCAGACGCTCGACCTCGGCACCCTGCGTGTCACCCAGGGCATCGATGGCCTCGATGAGCTGCGGGAACGTGCTGAGCTTGTTGGACTCGTGCGCCATGGCGGCGCCGCTCGCCACAAACAGGGGAGCATTTTGGGGC
>URVK01000240.1 GCA_900551305.1 uncultured Collinsella sp. | reverse complement strand
CGACGCCGCTTGCAGCCTCGAGGCCAAAGGCCGATCCACCCGAAAGGCAGACGGCGTGGACCTTGTCGACGGTGTTCTCGGGTCGCAGCAGGTCGGTTTCGCGCGATGCTGGAGCACCGCCGCGAACGTCAACGCCGCCGGTGGCGCCCTCGGGTGCCACGATTACGGTGCAACCGGTGCCGGCCTCCTCGTCCGTATAGTTGCCATAGCAAAAGCCATCGACATCGCAGACGTCAATGGCCTCGAGCAGTGTATCCATGTTTAACTCCTATCGGTTTTCCGCCGCGCCTTGTGCCCGGTCGGGATCCGTACGGTACGCCAAAATTGTAGGCGCCGGGGGATACCCAGCGCCAGATGCAATTACGAGAGTTTTTGAATCGCGCGCGCGACGCGGGCGATGGGTAGGCCCACCACGTTATAGAAGTCGCCCGAAATATCGTGCACGAGCATGCGTCCGCCTGTGCCCTGAATGCCATAGGCGCCGGCCTTGTCCATGGGCTCACCCGAGGCGACGTAGCGCTCGATCTGTTCGTCGGTGAGCTCGTAGAACGTCACGTCGGTCACATCGACAAAGGACAGGCTCTCGGCGGCATGCGGGGCTGTAGCGTCGCCGGCTTTAACGATGCAGACGCCGGTTGCGACCTGGTGCGTGCGGCCCGAAAGCTCACGGAGCATGGTGCGCGCTTCGTCCTCGGTTGCCGGCTTGCCCAGAATCTTGCCGTCAAAGGTGACGATGGTGTCGGCCGCGACCGTCAGCTCATTGGGCTCGGCATACTCGGCAGCAACGGCAGCCGCCTTGGCGCGTGCCAAGCGCTCGACAAGCGTGAGCGGGGCCTCGCCATCAAAGGGCGTTTCGTCGATATCCGCGGGAATCACGCGAATGTTGTAGCCTGCCTCGCGCATCAGCTCTATGCGGCGCGGCGATTGCGAAGCCAAAATCATAGTTGGATGCCCTCGGCGACCTTCTCGACGGCCTTGTCGCCAGCGAGCGTGCGCAGCAGCTCCAATGCAAAGGGGAGTGACTGTGCCATGCCGCTGGCAGTGATGATGTTGCCGTCTTGCGTGACCTTCTCGCCAGTATAGGCGCCTTCGGGGAAGCTTTTCTCAAAGCCAGGGAAGCACGTGGCGTGGCGCCCCTCGAGCAGGTCGAGCTCGCCCAGGATAAACGGGGCGGCGCAGATGGCGGCGACGTGCTTGGTCGCGGCGAACTCGCAGACCACGTCGCAGACACGCTGATCGGCGCGCAGGTTGGTGGCACCGGGCAGGCCGCCGGGCAGCACGACGCAGTCGTACTCGTCAAAGTTGATCTCATCAAAGAGCGCATCGCAGGTCACGGGGATCTGCAGCGAGCTTACGACCTCACGCGTGGGCATAATCGAGACGAGCGTGGCACGCACGCCGCCGCGACGCATGACATCGACCATGGTCAAGCATTCAATAGTTTCAAAGCCATCGGCGGCGAGAACGGCAACGCTGGGCATGAGGGTTCCTTTCATAGGCGGCATACAATTAGCCGTCTTATACCCCGAAGACCTCCGCTTGCCACGCTCGATTTCCCAATGATTTTTCTGAGCAATGATTAAGTGGCTAGTTGCGCTTGAGGTGGACGACGGTTTCGCAGTGGAAGGTTTGCGGGAACAGATCGACCGGTGTGATCTTGACGGGGGAGAAGGTGCCTTCCTCGACAAAGCGCTTGAGATCGCGCGCCAGGGTGGCAGGGTCGCAGCTCACATAGGCGACATCGCGGGCACTCGTGCTGGCGATAAGGCCGATCGCCTCGGGGGCGAGGCCTGCGCGCGGCGGGTCGACCACCAAGATGTCGGCATCCTGGTCGGGGAACTCGCGCACCGCGTCTCCGCCAATGACGTCGACGTTATCAAGCTTGTTGATTTCCAGGTTACGGCGTAGATCGCGCACGGCGGGGCCGTAGGCCTCGACGGCAGCGACAAAGTCGCAGCGGCGGGCGAGCGGCAGGGTAAAGGTGCCGGCACCGCAGTACAGGTCCACGGCAAGCTCGTCTTCCTGCGGGTCGAGCGCTTCCATGACAAGATCGATCAAAATCTCGGCACCCTTGGTGTTGACCTGGAAAAAAGACGGGGCAGACAAGCGCATCTGATCCTCGGCGATATTCTCGGTCCATGAGCCCTCTCCGGCGAGCATTTCGACCTTGGAGACACGGCGGGCCTTCTTTTCGCCCTTGCTCATCACGCGTACGATGCTCGTAGGATGAGCGGCGTCCGCCAGCACGCGGGAGACCTGCGAGCGCGGAAAAGAGCCTGTGGGCGTCCAGAGTGCGACCTCGAGTGCCTTGGTGCGGCGCGATGCGCGAATGCCCACGCGCTCGAGGCCCAGGTCGTGGCTACCCCTCAGATAGTTGAGCGCGCCGACGAGCAAAACCT
>URVK01000239.1 GCA_900551305.1 uncultured Collinsella sp. | reverse complement strand
TTTTTACCGGTTAGGGCCAACCCGCTTGCCCTCGCCCGAAGCCATAATGACGCATCCAAGTTTCATGGTGATACCTCCCCTGAAACCATCGTACCCATAACTCGCGCCGCGGGCATCCACATCGAAAGCGCTTATCCCGCACGCCCGCGATGCAAAAAGGGGCACCCCGCCGGTTGGCAGAGCGCCCCCTTTACATGGCTTACCTCAACCCGGCTTTAGGCCTGGAGCCAACGGGCGGTGTTGCGCTCGTCGAGGGCCTTGAGGGTAGCGGCGGGATCGGCAACCTTCTGCAGGAACATCATGGCAGCGATGGCGTACGGCTTGTAGCTGGCCTCCTTGTACATGCCCACACGGTGCATGTCGAAGACGTCGGCGTTAACCTCGCCGTGCTCGCAGGAGACACCGGAGATGTCGGCGGGCAGCGGGTGCATAAAGATGGTGTCCTGGCCGTTGGCGGTATTCTCCATGAGCTCGGTCGTAGAGCACCAATCCTGATGGGTGGCGTTCTGGGCGAGCAGCTCCTTCTCGAGCGCAGCGATGCCGGCGTCGTCGCCCTCGGCGTACAGGTTGGTGCGCTTCTCCATGGCGGCAAACGGAGCCCAGCTCTTGGGGATCACGATGTCGGCGCCCTCGAAGGCCTCGGCCATGGTGTTGACCTGCTTAAAGGTGGTGCCGGACTCGGCGGCATAGCCCTTGGCGCGCTCGACAACCTCGGGCATGAGGTCGTAGCCCTCGGGGTGAGCAAGGGTGACGTCCATGCCAAAGCGGGGCAGCAGGCTGATCAGCGACTGCGGGCAGGACAGCGGCTTGCCGTAAGAGGGCGAATAGGCCCAGGTGACGGCAACCTTCTTGCCCTTGAGGTTCTCAAGGCCGCCAAACTCGTTGATGAGGTAGAGCATGTCGGCAGAGGACTGCGTGGGGTGGTCGGAATCGGACTGCAGGGAGATGAGCGTGGGACGGTGATCCAGAACGCCGTCCTCGTAGGCCTGCTGCACGGACTCGGAGACCTCGGCCATGTAGGCGTCGCCCTTGCCGATGTACATGTCATCGCGGATGCCGATGACGTCGGCCATAAAGGAGATCATGGTAGCGGTCTCGCGGACGGTCTCGCCGTGGGCGATCTGGGACTTCTTCTCGTCCAGGTCCTGCAGCTCAAGGCCGAGCAGGTTGGCGGCCTTAGAGAAGGAGAAGCGCGTACGGGTGGAGTTGTCGCGGAACAGGGAGACGGCAAGGCCGGAGTCGAAAATCTTGGACGAAACGTTGTTCTCGCGCAGCTCGCGCAGAGCGTCGGCGACGATGTAGAGCGCCTTGAGCTCATCGATGGTCTTGTCCCAAGTGTGCAGGAAATCGCTGCCGTACATACCCTTAAAATCGAGGCCGTTCAGCTGCTCGACGAGCTCGGTAAACTTAGCGTCCATGGAAATGTCCTTTCTAAAGATGAAACGATCGCAATGAGTAGATGTGCTCCGGCATGCGCGTGTGGCTAGAACATGTAGAGCCCCATGACGAGGACCCGCCACCGTTGAGGAAGCATGGGAGATAACGACCGCGGGCCCCAAGTCAACAGGGGGTGCCGGGGACACGAGCAGCCCCCGGCTCAACAAAATCGAGGAATGGGACTAGTCGATCTTGTTGTTGGTCAGACCGGCGCGGAACACGGTGGCGTCGCCATCGGCCTGGCTCGGATCGTAGAGGTTCAGGGCAGCCACATACATGGCGGCAGCGGTGACCAGGTCGTCCTTGTAGGGGACCTCGTTGGGGGCATGAGCCTGAGCCTCGGCACCCGGGCCAAAGCCCACGCAGGGGATGCCGTAGCGGCCCTGGATGGAAACGCAGTTCGTGGAGAAGGTCCACTTGTCGCACAGCGGGCGACCGGTGCGCTTGTCCATGCTGGGCTCGCAGCCGATGCGCTCGTCACCGAACATGGCCTTGTGGGCGTCGACGAGGGCCTTGACGTGCGGAGCGGTCTCCTTGTTGATCCACGTGGGGAAGTAAGCCTCGGTCTCGTAGACCTCGCCGGTCCAGGACGGACGGTCGTACATGTACATGGAGACCTTCACGTCGTCGCCGTACTTCTTGGCGGCCGGCAGGTTGCGGATCTCGTCCAGGCAGGACTCCCAGGTCTCACCGGCGGTCATACGACGGTCGATGGAGATGGCGCAGGAATCAGCGACAGCGCAACGGCTGGGGCTGGTGTAGAAGATCTGGCTGACGGTGCAGGTGCCGCGGCCCAGGAAGCGGGCATCCTCGAAGTGCTCGGGGTTGTACTTGGGGTCGAGCATCTTGACGAGACCCTTGATGTCGGTCGACTCATCACAGCCGTTGTTGTTGAGGGCGCGGACGTCGGCGATGATGTCGGCCATCTTGTAGATGGCGTTGTCGCCGCGGGCGGGAGCGGAGCCGTGGCAGGGGGGGCCGGGCTCTGACCAG
>URVK01000238.1 GCA_900551305.1 uncultured Collinsella sp. | reverse complement strand
TGGACGAGACCGAGGCGCAGATCCGCGCGACGCTGCCCGACGCCCACCTGCTGCTGATTCCCCGCACGCTCGAGAATCTCGTTAAGAACGGCCGCGCGCCCAAGCTCGCCGGCCAGCTCACGCAAATGCTCAACATTCGCCTGGCCGTTTCGCCGGAGTGGAAATCGGGCGAGATCAAGGCCATAAAAAAGGGCCGCGGTGCCAAGCGCATCGTTACCAACACCATGGCCGATTGCCTCGCATTTTTGGCCGAGTATCCGGGCTCCAGCGTGCGCGTGCTCACGACCGGCGCCGCCGAGGAGCAGGAGCTTGTCAACGAGGCACTCGCGGGTCAGGATTACGTAGACGCCGGCACCGGCCCCATCGGCTGCACCATCGCCACCCACGTAGGCGTCAACGCCATCGCCATCAGCTACTGCCCCTGCTACCAACCCGCCAATTAGGGCTACCCATACCACTTGCGGTGGAATAGGGACTGTTTTTGGCTTATCAGCCGCAAATCAATCCCTATTCCACCGCAACTTAGAAATCGGCAATCAGCCCTGCGGGCCCCGGAACAGCTCCTCATGCGAGCCCATTCTGACCAGTCGGATCACAGGATTAGTCTTATGCGGCAAGTAGAGAACGACCACATCGACCAAGCCATCGGATAGATGGAAATCGATATGGCCGTTATAGTTTCCGCCCGGGTTTGAAAGCTCATGGGCGCCATATTCCGCGGGAAGCGAGCCGTGAGCTGCAAGCTCTGCGACTGCCGCCTTAAACTCGGTTTTTAGCTGCGGATGGATGCGCATCGTCCGTTTGTAATCCGCCTTAAACTGAGCCTCGACTTTAATCTCAAACATCGCTAGTCCTCATCGAGGAACGATATAAGCTCATCAGCGTTATTGAATGACGGGCTGTCGTCTGGCAGAATCCCCAACTCATGAGCCTCGGCAATCACCATGGCGCGCCTCGTCGCCTCGTTGGGAACTTCGGATCGACCAACGATCTCAAAAGGAATCTTTCGCTGATTTACCAGCTGCCGAACAGCAAGGTTGAGATACGAATTGAGACTCAGGCCAACTGTATCCAAGAACTCAGTCGCTTGTTCCTTGAGCCCCTCTTCGATGCGAACCGTCGTAGGCTTAACCGTTGCAGTAGACATACGCGACCTCCTCGCTCTCGTCTTTTGCATCAGTATACCCAGTTTAGAAGGCAGATTGATGTTAAATAGCATCAGTCTGCCGTTCTCATTACTACAACGACAGGCACGCTCGCCCTACATCAGCCCGCTCAGGGCGATGTCGACGGCCTCGTTGAGGTCATCGGTAATGTGCACCAGCTCCGGATCGAGCGGGCTGATCATACCGGCGTCCATCACCGGGCCGTTGAGCCAGTCGAACAGGCCCTGCCAGTACTCGGTACCCACTAAAACGAGCGGCATGCGCTTGACCTTGTGCGTCTGCACCAGTGTGAGCACCTCGAACATCTCGTCGAGCGTACCAAAACCACCGGGGAAAACGATGGCGCCCGAGCTGTATTTGACGAACATGGTCTTGCGCACAAAGAAGTAACGGAAGTCCATGCCGAGGTTCACGTATTTGTTGAGCCCGTGCTCGTGCGGAAGCTCGATACCCAGACCAACCGACTTGCCGTTGGCGCTCGCCGCTCCCCTGTTGGCCGCCTCCATGACGCCAGGGCCACCGCCGGTGATAACCGCCACGCCGCGCTGGGCGATTTTGCGACCGACCGTACGCGCCGCCTTGTAGAGCGGATCGGTCTTGGGCGTGCGGGCACTGCCGAAGATGGTCACCGCAGGCCCGAGCTCGGCAAGCGCGCCAAAGCCATCAACGAACTCGGCCTGAATGCGCAGCACACGCCAGGGGTCGGCATGCAGCCAGTCGGTCGAATCCTCGGGCGCCAGCAGGTTGGCGTACGTATTGTCCTTAGGAATCATGGGGCCGCGCATGACCACGGGGCCGCGTCGGTACGTCTCGTCATAGGCCGGCTCGCCCTCGACGTTCTCATTCTTAATCATGGGGTACTCCTATCGAAAATAGAAACGGGCGGGGTCGACGCCATGCGTCAAACACCCGCCCGAACATCAACTATTCGGTATGGTACCCACGATGCATCAAGTGCTTGCAAGGCATCGGTCAGCGGTCGCAGCTCTTAGTAATCCACCGCCGCTGGGCTGTTCATCCAGTCGCTCACGAACGCACCGTAGCGGCCCTCGATAATGGCCTGGCGGGCACGCTGCATAAGGTTGAGCAGGTAGTAGATGTTGTGCATCGACAGCAGAATGCCGCCGAGCATCTCCTTCTGCGTGACCATGTGGCGAATGAGCGCGCGGCTGTAGCCGCCCGTGCACACCGGACAGGTGCAGGTGGGATCGATGGGGCCGTCGTCGTGCGCAAAACGCGCGTTGCGGAAGTTGAGGCGACCCTCGCTGGAGAACGCCGTGCCCATACGGCCGGTGCGCGTCGGCAGCACGCAGTC
>URVK01000237.1 GCA_900551305.1 uncultured Collinsella sp. | reverse complement strand
GTCGCCCACGTCGCGACAAGTTTGTCGACGCCTGCTGGGACTGGACCCACGAGTACGGCGGCATCATCGTCGAGCAGATCAAGCGCATGGGCTGCTCCGTCGACTTCGACAACGAGCGCTTCACCATGGACGAGGATTACGCACAGGCCGTGCGCAAGGTCTTCTGCGATTGGTACCACGACGGCCTGATCTACCGTGGCAAGCGTATCGTTAACTGGTGCCCCAACTGCACCACCGCCATCTCGGACGACGAGGCCGAATATAAGGACGAGAAGGGCCACCTGTGGCACCTGCGCTACCCGCTGACCGAGCCGGTCAACGGCCAGGATTACATCGTCGTCGCCACCACGCGCCCCGAGACCATGCTCGGCGACACGGGCGTCGCCGTCTCCCCGAAGGACCCCGAGAAGGCCGCTTTTGTGGGTAAGACCGTCAAGCTCCCCATCGTGGACCGCGAGATCCCCATCTTTGAGGATTGGCACGTCGATGCCAACTTTGGCTCCGGCTTCGTCAAGGTCACCCCGGCTCACGACCCCAACGATTACGCCATGGGTCAGGCCCACGACCTGCCTCAGATTAATATCTTCGATGAGCACGCGGTGGTCGTCGAGGGCTACGGCGAGTTCACCGGCATGACCCGCGAGGAGTGCCGCGAGGCCGTCATCAAGTGGTTCGAGGAGCACGACCTGCTCGACCACGTCGAGGACCTCGATCACTCCGTCATGCACTGCTACCGTTGCGACGCCGCGCTGGAGCCGTGGCTGTCCGAGCAGTGGTTCGTCGCCGTCGATAAGCTCAAGGGGCCGGCGCTCGACGCCGTCAACTCTGGCAAGGTCACCTTCCACCCCGCGCGCTGGACGCAGACCTACACCACCTGGATGGAGAACCTCAAGGACTGGTGCATCTCGCGCCAGCTTTGGTGGGGCCACCGTATCCCCGTGTTCTACTGCGAGGATTGCGGCTGGGAGGACGCCCTTACCGAGGACACCGATGTGTGCCCCAAGTGCGGCGGTCATCACGTGCACCAGGACGAGAACGTGCTGGACACTTGGTTCAGCTCGCAGCTGTGGACCTTCGCCACGCAGGGCTGGCCGCAAAAGCCGGAACTGCTCGAGGGCCATCACCCCACGACGGCGCTGGTCACCGCGCGCGACATCATCGCGCTGTGGGTCGCCCGCATGGTCATGAGCTCGCTGTACTTCCTGGACGAGGTGCCGTTTAAGGACGTCGTCATCTACCCGACGATTCTGGCCAAGGACGGCAGCCGCATGTCCAAGTCCAAGGGCAACGGCGTTGACCCCATGGACCTCATTGGCATGTACGGCGCCGACGCCATGCGCTACAACCTGCTTACGCTGTGCACCAACAACCAGGATGTTAAGTTCGACGCGAACATCGACAAGAAGACCAAGAAGCTTATCGACAGCCCGCGTACCGAGCAGGCCAAGTCGTTTGTGACCAAGATCTGGAACGCTAGCCGCTTCCTGCTCATGAACATGGAGGGCTACACGCCCGGCGAGCCTGCCGTGGAGACGCCGGCCGACGCTTGGATGTTCAGCCGCTTGGCCAAGGCCGTGAAGATGGTCACCGAGGGCATTGAGAACTACACCTTTGGCGACATGGCCCGCGGCGTGCAGCAGTTCTTCTGGAACGAGGTCTGCGACTGGTACGTCGAGGTCACCAAGGCCCGCCTGAAGGGCGAGGGCCGTCTGCAGGCGCAGCGCAACCTGATCTTTGTGCTCGACACCTCCATTCGCCTGATGCACCCGCTTATGCCGTTTGTCACCGAGGAGATCTGGGACAACATGCCGGCGAGCGTGCTCGATCTGGACGCCGAGGGCAACGTTGACCGCGCCGAGGCGCTCATGATCGCCAAGTGGCCTGAGCCCGCCGACTACGCCAAGTATGTCGATGAGCCCGCCGAGCGCGCATTTGAGCTGTGCCGCACTGTCGTTTCCGCCGCCCGCGCCACGCGTTCGCGTTACCGCTTGAGCCCCAAGGCCGAGCTCGACGTGGTCGTGCGCGCCGGTGCCGAGGACATCGAGAAGCTCGAGAGCCTGCGCTCGACGATTGAGCCGCTGGCTAACACCGCCTCGCTGGTCATGGGTACCGACGTTGAGAAGCCTGCCGCGAGCATCGCCGTGGTCGACAGCGGCGTCGAGGTCTTTGTGGTGCTCGAGGGCAAGGTTGATCTTTCGGCCGAGAAGGCGCGTCTGGAGAAGGAGATCGCCGCGGCCCAGAAGGAGCTCGCCGGCTGCGAGAAGACGCTCGCGAACGAGGGCTTTGTGGCCAAGGCCGCGCCCGCGGTGGTGCAGAAGAAGAGGGACCGTGCAGCTGAGCTCAAGGAGATCCTGGCGGCGCTGACTGCTCAGGTTGCTGACTTCTCGTAGGCGGTACTGGGGGACGCGGTTTGGGGCTTTGCTCGCTACTTCGGACAGTCCTGCTCGCACGAAGGCCACATTAAGTGGCCTTCGGCTCGTGCG
>URVK01000236.1 GCA_900551305.1 uncultured Collinsella sp. | reverse complement strand
GGCCTCGGCGGTCATGCTCTCGAGCTCCTCGTCGGACTCCTCCGGCTTGGCAAACTTGACCATCTCGACTTTGTCGAACTCGTGCTGGCGAATGATGCCGCGGGTGTCGCGACCAGCGGAACCGGCCTCCTCGCGGAAGCAGGGGGTGAAGGCAGTGTAGCGGCGCGGCAGGGTGTCGGCGTCCAGAACCTCACCGGCATGCAGGTTGGTGAGCACGACCTCGGCGGTAGGAATCAGGAAGTTGTCGCCCGAGACGTGATAGGCGTCGTCCTCGAACTTGGGCAGCTGGCCCGTGCCGAACATGGTCTGACGCTTGACGACAATGGGTGGCCACCACTCCTTGAAGCCACGGCTCGTGTGCGTGTCCAGGAAGAAGTTGATAAGGGCGCGCTCCAGGCGGGCGCCGGCGCCACCGAGAACAGTGAAGCGGCTGCCGGAGAGCTTGTTGCCACGCTCGAAGTCGAGGATGTCCAGATCGGTGCCCAGATCCCAGTGCGGCTTAAAGTCGAAGTCGAACTCGCGCGGGGTGCCCCAGCGGCGACGCTCGATGTTCTCGTCCTCGTCCTTACCGTACGGGGTGGTCTCGCACGGAATGTTGGGCAGGTGAGACATGAAGTCGTACTGCTCCTGCTCAAGAGCGGTACGGCGCTCGGCCAGACCGTCGATCTTCTCGTTGACGGCGCGTACGGCCTCCTTGGCGGCCTCGGCCTCGTCCTTCTTGCCCTCCTTCATCAGGGCGCCAATCTTCTTGGACTCGGCGTTACGCGTGGCCTGGAGCTCCTCGACCTCGGTGATGACGGCACGGCGCTCGTCGTCGAGTTCAAAGAACTTCTCGCGATCCCAAGACGTCTGGCGATTTGCCATGGCGGTATCGATGGCATCGGGGTTCTCGCGAACAAACTTGATATCAAGCATTAGATCCTCCGGCGATATACATTCCATTTAGGTTGCAACCTTGTACATGTATGGGCAAGTATATACTTATGAGCGTTTACGACCCAACTCAACTACGCAAGAAGGCACCCAATGGACGCAGTATTTTCCTTTTTGTTTGGCACCCGCACCGGTTTTGCCATCCTTTTCGCCGGCGGCATCCTGCTATTTGCGATTCTTGCCTTTGTGATGGAGAAGCGCACCCATAAGATGTATGTCGACCGCGGACCCAAGTCCGAGGACGAAGAAGACAGCTTCTGGGACTAACCTGCCAAAAAAGACAGGCTTATTTTGGTCGGCTTTATCTGAGCAAACGCAAGCGCCCTGCAACTGGAATTGAGCCAGTTGCAGGGCGCTTTTTGCTCAAGGTACAAAACTGCAGGAAAACCCTGCCAAAATAAATCTGTCCCTTATTGGTCAGTTTACTGGAGAGTAGCGTCGATGGCCTTGACGAGGGCGCTGCGCATGCCGGCATCTTCGAGCGCGACGACGCCCTTGATGGTAGCGCCGCCGGGCGAGCACACGGCATCCTTCATCGCTGCGGGATGCTGACCGGTTGCAAGCTGCAACTTTGCCGTACCCAGCACCATCTGGCTCACAATGCGATAGGCATCGGCGCGCGGAATACCGTGTTTGACGGCCGCGTCGCCCAGAGCCTCGATCGCCATGGCGACAAACGCCGGGGCGCAACCGCCCACGGTACCGCCCACAAACAGCAGACTCGAATCGAGCTCGACCACCGTGCCAAGCTTTCCGAGCAGATCGAGCACCGTGGCACGCTGCTCATCGCTAAGCGTGGAAGCCTTCTCGCAGGCGATAACGCCCTCGCCCACCGAAACCGGCGTGTTAGGCACCGTCGAGATATGAGCGACACCTGGCAGGACCTGTTCCCACTTTGCGCTATCCCAAGTCCAGGCAACCGAAAGGACGACCTTGTCGGCAAGCGCATCCTTGAGTGGAGCGAAGACCTTCTCAATCATGTACGGCTTGACCGCCGCAACCACGATATCGGACGCGGCAACAACCTCCGCCGCATCGTGGCAAGCAGCCATGCCCCGCGCCTCGCAACGCTCAACCAGAGCATCGTAGCGGCCTGCGCAGGCGCACATGTCGCCCGCGGCCACGCCGGCGGCAATCCAGCCATCGGCCATAGCGCTCGCCATATTGCCAAAACCGACAAATCCGATCTTCATATCACACAGTCCTCTCAGATGCGTTCCTCAAAACGAAAGCTATTGTCCCACGCCATTGTTTCGTATTGCCGACCTACTTGTGATACGGCTCGCCACGGCTAATCTTGCAGGCGCGGTAGATCTGCTCCAGCAGCACCACGCGCGCCAGGTTGTGCGGCAAGGTAATGCGTCCAAAGCTGAGCATCTCGTCGGCGCGGGCGCGCACGGCATCGCTCACGCCGTCCGATCCGCCGATTACAAAAGCGATGTCGCTGTTGCCTCGCAGCATGAGGTCATCGAGACGGGTCGAGAACTCCTCGCTCGAACGCTCCTTGCCCTCGATAGCCAGCAGAATCACATGTGCCCGCGGTGGCAGGG
>URVK01000235.1 GCA_900551305.1 uncultured Collinsella sp. | reverse complement strand
CCCCGCCGGCAAGGTACTCGGCCGCCCGCAGTTCAAGATCATCCAGACCAAGGAAGCCAAGATCACCTGCACCCCGTCGCTGGGCATGCAGTTCGATGGCGAGATTATCTCCAGCAATTCGGGCGTCTTTGGAGCCCGCGCGCTTCCGCAATGCCTCGACCTCATCGTCGACGAATTCTCCCCGCTCGGAAAATAGGAGGACCCTATGAACGACAATCCCCTGCTCGGCTTTATCATCATCGTTTTGGCCATGCTCGTCGGCTATGCGATCAACGTGATCCACCGCCGGAAGAAGTAATTCCACATTGGTATGATATTCATCCAATTATCGTCTCCCCTGCTGTTTATGCATTTGCCAAACAGCGGGGGATTTTCATTTCAGGCATTCCCAGCTACTTTATTCGGCTACAGTAATTACAGGGCGTCTTTATTAAAGTAAAGCTACAAACTGAGTACAATTAACCGCTCGTCGCATATTTCATCACGCTTATCGAGTAAGTGTCTTTCATAGATGAATATTGTTTCCAGTTCGTTACGCTAATGGGGTGTCTTTATTGGCTGAAGCCCTCTGGCGACAGAGGGCTTCAGCACGCTGGGAGGGAAAATGAGGAAAACTCACCCCGTCAACGCGCTCAAGAAGCTAGGCATAGGCCTCGCCTTTGGAGCTGCAACCATCATGTCCATGCCGACATCTGCGCTCGCCTGCACGCAGATGTACATGGGCAAAAACTATACGGCCGACGGCAATACGTACTACGGCCGCGCCGAGGACTTTGACAAGCGCTATCTTAAGCACTACGGCATCGAACCTGCCCACGAACCTGGCTTTAAGTACAGCTCGATTGAATCTGCTTTTGAATACACTTCGAACAAGCCTACCTATCGTTACAGCTATGTACGCGACCACCCCTCCAACTGGATGGGTCGCACCGACGCCTATTCCGAGGCCGGAATCAACGAGAAGGGCGTCTCCTGCTCTGCCACGCTAAGCACTTCCTATAACGAGGAGGCCGATGCAGCAGACCACATCGATGAGAAAGTGGGTCTGGGCGAGTACAGTTACGGCAGCATCATCCTGGGCGAGAGCGCCACGGCCCGCGAGGGCGTCGAGCTTCTCGGCAGACTGATCGATGATCAAGGCGTCTGCACCAACGACCAGATCATCATCGCCGACAACAACGAGACCTGGCTGTTCGCCACACTTTCCGCCCATCAGTGGATCGCCATGAAGCTCGCTGACGACGTCGCGTCGCTCAACCCTAATATCGGGAGCCTCAACTACGATGTCGACCTTGATGACCCCGAGAACTGCCTACACTCCGAGGGCATCGAGTCCATGCCCGTGGAGAAGGGCTTCGCCAAATACTCCGCTGACGGCAAATTCGATGTCGCCCAAACGTATGGCGAAAGCCTCGCCGATTCCGGCGTAAACCAGTGGTCCCGCTATGTGCAAGGCCGCGATTATTTTGGTAGTGAGCTGACCGAAGGCACAGATTACGACATTATCACAGTAAAGAAGGATGGAAAACCTGACCAAAAGGGAGCCATGGTCAGCGAAATCCAGCCCCTGTTCTTCAGGCCTGGCAAGTCTGGCTGGAGCACCTTTGAGCTGATTCGTGCCTTTGGCAACCGCGGCGAGAACGTCCCTGGCCTCAACGCGAACACTGATGGTGTTTATTGCATCGGCAGCGAGCGCAACACCGAGATCAACCTCTTCCAGATTCGTCGCGGGTATGACCCCGAAGTCGCTACCATCCAGTGGGAAATGCTCTCCCGCGCCGCGTACTCCGTCGCCATCCCGTTGTACTCCGCTCTGATAACTGAGGTCAGCCCGTACTTCAGCGATCAGACCGTCTCCTTCGATCACTGCAAACAGACTGACGTCGTGTACAACGAGGAGCCCGAGAACTCAATCAACTACGTCCTCATGGACATCAGCTCGCTCTGCTTTGAGAACCCTGACACCCTTGGTATCAGCGTCCGTGCCTACCTCGATGCGCTCCAGAACGAGCTCATCGAGCAGAACAAGGAAGTTGACGCCGCCATGCTAGCCGAGACGACCACCGAGGGCCGCACTGCCCTGGCCAACAAGGCCGGCAAGGCTGCTACCGAGAACACCTACAAGAAGTGCAAGGCCCTGCTCCAGGAGATGCGCGCCTATCAGAAGGCCGAAAACTTCGACCAGCCCTTCACCCCGAGCGACCTGAACACCGAGATCAACGGCCTCAAGGTGTCCATCACCTACGCCAAGGACGCTCTTGCCACCGACCCGGTAACCCCGGATCAGCCTGGTACTCCTGAGCAGCCCGGTACTCCTGAGCAGCCCGGTACCCCCGAGCAGCCCGCTAAGCCCGAGCAGCCCACCACCAAGCCCGAGAAGCCTGGCAAGTCGGACACCACGACCACGGTAACCACCAACAAGACGAACACCAAGGGCGGCCTGCCCACCACCGGTGATCGTTTTGATGGCCGCATGGTGGCCGCAT
>URVK01000234.1 GCA_900551305.1 uncultured Collinsella sp. | reverse complement strand
ACGAGGTTGGCCGGCGGGCGATGTACCGGGGGGCCGCCGCTGTCGCGTAGGCGCTATTCGTTGAGTGCGTGCGTTCGGGCTCGCTGCTACAGCGAGTCGATAAAGCGCTGCTGGGCGGCGCGTCCTGCCTCGTCCCACTTAAAGACTCCGGCGTTGTCGAGCACGTGGCCAAACACCACGCCCACCTCCTCGTGCAGGATGTCGATGGCGTTGTCCGCCGTAAGCTCGGCCGCGCGGGGGGGCAAAACACCCCCGGGCCTGCAACATCGTGGCTGCGACAAAGGTCGTCGCCCTCGAGCGCGCCGGCAAGGTCGTAGCTGGCATCGGCCTTGGCTGCCAGCAGGTGCTCGCGGACAGCGCCAAGCTCGGGAACCAAGCGCGGCGGCAAAATGGCCAGGCCCATGACCTCGATCAGGCCAATGTTCTCCTTCTTGATGTGGTGGTACTCGGCATGCGGGTGGAATACGCCCAGCGGATGCTCGTCGGTCGTGATGTTGCAGCGAAGCGCCAGGTAGGCCTCGTAAATCTCGCCGCCGGCATTGCCGCGGGAGTCGACGCGGCGGATGACGGGCGTCACGGTGTTGTGCGCCACGCCGTCGGCTGTGTGCGCGATGACGCCCACCGACTCATCGGTCCACCCGCGCCAGGCGAGGATGATCTTCTCGGCGGCGTCGAGCAGCTGGGCGCGGTCGTGCGAGCGCAGTCGCAGCACCGAAAGCGGCCACTGCAACACGGTACCGCTGACCTGGTCAAAGCCGGGCACGCTAAACTGCGAGACCTCGGCGGCATGCATCATGGGGAACTCGTGCGCGCCGCCCTGGAAGTGGTCGTGCGACAGAATCGAGCCGCCCACGATGGGCAGGTCGGCGTTGGAGCCAATAAAGTAATGCGGGAACAGGTCCACAAAGTCGAGCAGGCAGGTCAGACCCTTGCGGTCGACGTGCATCGGACGATGCTCGGAGCTCATGGCAATGCAGTGCTCGTTAAAGTACGCGTACGGGCTGTACTGGAAGCCCCAGCGCTCGCCGTCGAGCTGGATGGGGATGACGCGCAGATTCTGGCGGGCGGGGTGAGCGCCGCCGTCGGCTGCGGCGGAGCGTCCGGGATAGCCCTCGTTTTCGATGCAGAGCTGGCAGGCGGGATACTTCTCGCCCGTGTTCTTAGCTGCACCTGCCGCGGCGATATCGCGCGGGTCCTTCTCAGGCTTGGACAGGTTGATGGTGATCTCCAGGTCGCCCCAGTTGGTGGGGGTGCTCCATTTGATGTTGCGCGCGATGGCGGCGTGGCGCACGTAGCCGGCGTCGCAGCACAGACCGTAGAACCAGTCGGTCGCGGCGCGGGGCTCGTTGACGCCCATGCGGCCGTTGAACTCCTCGTTTACAACCGAAGGCCTCGGCATGAGCGCGCCCATAATGCGCATGGCAATGCGGTCGCGGCCAGACGCCGTGTCCTCGGCGGCGCCGTTGGCAACGGCAGCCTCGGCAAGCGCAGCAAGCGTGCCCTCCAGGTCAAAGTTGGGCAGGGTATCGGGGTGCAAGAGCGAGAGTTTCTCGACCTGGAGCGCCCAGGCCATGTCGAGCGCCGGGCCCGTAGCACCGATGCACTCGAGAATGGTGTTATACGCCCAGATGCGATCGTCCTGTCCGATCATCGATCGGTGGATAGCGTACTCGATCAGGTTCTGCGCAGCCTCGCGCACGTCAGTCATTACAGCCATGCCGCGTAAGCCCCCTTGTCAGAAATTGCGTAGTGGCGGGCAGAGCCCTCGCCCAGCCAGCCGTTCATCTTGGCGATGAAGGTGTCGACCAGATCGAGTGGCACAAAGGCCTGGATGGTGCCACCAAAGCCGCCGCCGTGGATACGGACGGCGCCGCGGCCGTCGAGCACGTGCTCGGCCAGTGCCAGGGCATACATCGAGGGCTGCTCGGAGCCCAGCTTGGCAACGACATTCTGCAGGTACATGGCAGAGCTGGCGCCGGACTCGCGTGTCAGGACCAGGAACTGGTCGATGTCGCCGGCGTTCAGGGCTGCCCAGCGCTTGTCGACCAGGCCGTTTTCGTACCAGTAGTGAACGGCGCGCAGGCAGGCACGGTCGCCCAGCTTAGCACGCAGCTCGGGGAGCTTGGCGTCAAAATCGGCAACGTTTACCTCGCACAGGCGTGCCTTGCCAAACTCGGCGGCGACGTCTTGCATTTCGCGCGGAACGGCGGCGTAGTCGTCGGTAGCGGCCACGTGGTCGGCGCCGACCTTGACGAGCACGAGCGCGTAGCCGTGATCCTCAAAGTTGAGCTCGAGCTTCTGGGTCTTAGGCTGGGCCTGATCCTCAAAGTCCATGTAGGCGAGGCCGCCCAAGCAAACGGCGGCCTGGTCCATCAGGCCGCAGGGCTTGCCGTAGTAGTTGTTCTCGGTGCGCTGGCTCATCTGGGCGAGTGCGACGGGCTCAATGGCGGGGGGCCCCCCGGGGCGCGCCCTGCCACAACCGACGTTGACGGC
>URVK01000233.1 GCA_900551305.1 uncultured Collinsella sp. | reverse complement strand
CGGTTCTGTGTCGCGGCTTGCGGCCGACAGGTGTATTTGCGGGTAAAGGCCGAGTCGCGGTCGTGCGTCAGGGGATTATACTGAGGCAAGCATAAAGAATCGGCGCCCCTGTTGTGCGCCGTGGCATTAAGAGGTGCATATGGCAGAGAAACTCATTCCGCTGGATGACGCACAGTCGATTGTCCTGTCGCACGTTGCTCCGACCGATCTCGTCGAGATTCCCGTGTGGCAGGCCGCCGGTCTTCCCTTGGCCGAGGACGCGGTGGCCGATATCGACATCTCGCCGTTTGCCAACAGCGCTATGGACGGATATGCCGTGCGCTCGGCGGACTTGGCGCAGGCATCTGGCGAGGCGTCGGTGACGCTCGACGTTATCGGACACGAGGCCGCGGGCCATGTGTTTGAGGGCGCAATCGGCGCGGGCGAGACAGTCCGCATCATGACGGGCGCGCCGGTACCCGAAGGTGCCGATGCCGTGGTGAAATACGAGATCGTCGACGTGCTCGATGGCGACGGCAACGAGGGCTCGCGTGTGAGGTTCTCGGCGCCGGGCAAGGTGGGGGAGAACGTTCGCTCTGCTGCCGAGGAGGCCCATGCCGGCGATGTTGTGATGCACGCCGGCGAGGTCGTGGCTCCGGCGGGCGCGGGTCTGCTGGCGAGCGCCGGATACGCGAACGTGAAGGTGCACGCTGCCCCGCGCGTGGGCATTATCTCGCTGGGCACGGAGCTGGTCGCACCGAGTAAGGTACCGGCGCGCGGTCAGATTCGCGATTCCAACTCCTCGGCGCTGATGGCCGAGGCACTCGATGCCGGCGCCGAGCCTGCGTTCTACGGCATTGCGCCCGATGATGAGCAGGCGATTGCCGAGCTGGTGCATCGTGCCGTGCAGGAGTGCGATTTTGTCATTACGAGCGGTGGCGCCTCGGCGGGCGACTACGATTTCGTGACGGCGCTCGTCCGGCGCGAGGGCGAGGTGCTGTTTGACCGCATCTCGATGCGTCCGGGCAAGGCCATCACGTTTGGCTTGCTCGGGGGTAAGCCCTACCTCGGGCTTTCGGGCAATCCCGCTGCTGCGTATGTGGGCTTTGAGATGCTCGCCCGTCCGGCGATCCGCAAGATGCGCGGCTTTGCCGAGGGTGTGCGTCCCGTGCAGCAGGCGATATTGACGCACTGCGTGAAGAAGCGCCAGGACCGACGCTTCTTCGATCGCGCCACGGTTTTGCGCGACCCCGAGACCGGTGAGCTGTTGGTGACCGAGGCCAAGACGCAGAATTCGGCGCTGCTCGGCACGATGCAGCGGGCCAACTGCCTGTTGCGTGTTGACGAAGGGCCGTGCGTGCTCGAGGCGGGCGACGTCGTGGATGTCGTGCGTGTCGACCTGCCTGAGGGCACGGTGCTATAGGAGGAATGCTATGGAGTTGAAGATTTCGATCGTGACGTGCTCGGATACGCGCGATCTTGCCCAGGACGAGGCGGGTGCTGCGCTCGAGGAACTCATCGTGGCGCAGGGCTGGACGGTTGCCTCACATGTGGTCGTGCGCGACGACGCCAGCGAGATCGGTGATGCCATTGTGGAAGCCGCCGATGAGTGCCACGCCAATGTCGTGCTCACCTGCGGCGGCACGGGTCTTTCGATGCGCGATGTAACGCCCGAAGCGACGCGTGCCGTCTGCGACCGCGATGTGCCGGGTATTGCAGAGGCGATTCGCGCATACTCCATGACCAAGACGCGCCACGCCATGCTCTCGCGCGCTATTTGCATGCAACGAGGTCATACGCTTGTCGTAAACTTTCCCGGTTCTACGAAGGCCGCCCGCGAAAGCTGGGAGGCCATAGCGGACCAGCTGGAGCATGCGGCTCAGATGACAGCGGGCGGCGGGCACGCCAAATAAGCGCACTACCTGCGGCGGAGCGACCTTACGGGCTGCTCCGCCTATTTTATGCAGCGACAGTGTGGGCAGTTTCGTGATTATTGGTAAATGAAAATTATCAGACGAGAGATACTTATCATAAACATTATTCGCGCAAAAGTATAATCTAGTAACAGAATAAAGCCCGCGGCGGGGTGCCCGGGTGCACCGTTCGAAAGGGTTGAACATGTTCGATATGGTTTCTCGCCGCGGATTCGTCTCGCTTTCTGCTGTCGCCGCTGCCGGCCTTGGCCTTGCCGGGTGCTCCGGCAATAAGGCGCCTGAGTCGACTGGCTCCGATGCCGGCTCCGCCAAGACTTCGTCCAAGAAAGCTGTCGAGCTGCAGGTCTTTGCCGCCAACTCGCTCGAGAAGGCCCTGCCCGAGGTTCAGGAGCTTTACACCGAGCAGACCGGCACCACGTTTGCCGACACGCAGTTTAAGGCGTCTGGCGACCTTGTCGAGCAGATGCGCGCCGGTGCCGCTGTCGACGTGCTCATCACGGCCTCCAAGGGCACCATGGACGACGCCGAAGCCGCCGAGCTCGTCGATGCCGACACGCGTGAGGACATGTTCGTCAACGACCTCGTGATCATTCGCGCCGAGGGCTCCGAC
>URVK01000232.1 GCA_900551305.1 uncultured Collinsella sp. | reverse complement strand
CTTCATGCGCGCGAGAACATCTGCGTGGGCAACGGCGGCGACGAGCTGCTCTATAACTACCTGCTGGCGTTTGGCGGCGCGGGACGGACCCTGCTCAACTGCCCGCCGTGCTTTAGTGAGTATGCGTTCTTTGCGTCGCTTTGTCAGACCGAGGTGCGCGATGTGTGGCGCGACCCGGCGACCTTTGAGCTCGACCAAGCGGCTGTGCTCGCAGCGGCGCCCGAGTGCAATCTGGCGATCGTGACCTCGCCCAATAACCCCACGGGCGATGTGACGCCGCTCGACTTTGTCGCGGCCCTGTGCGATGCGTGCCCCGGCATGGTCATGGTCGACGAGGCCTACGTTGAGTTTGCCGACGATTCGTTTGGCGCGGCTACTACGGCGCAGGGGCTTATCGCCGAGCATCCCAACCTGGTGATTCTGCATACGCTGTCCAAGGCGTTCGGCGCCGCCGGCACGCGTCTGGGCTATGTGATCGCGGCGCCCGAGGCCATCGATGTGTTTGCGGCAATTCGCCAGATCTACTCGGTTAACGTGCTGAGCCAGGCCGCCGCGCTTGCCTGCGTGCGTGCCCGCGATGCGTACGCACCCGTGGTAGCACAGGTTGCATCCGAGCGCGAGCGCGAACTGTGTGCCCTGCACGCAATGGCTGCCGAGGGCATGCCCGTGGAGGCGTGGTCGAGCGCGGCGAACTTTGTGCTCGTGCGCACGCCGCATGCCACGCGCGTGCGCGAGCGCCTGCGCGACGAGTATTCACTTTTGGTGCGCGACTTTAGCTACGCGCCGGGGCTCGCGGACTGCCTACGCATTACCGTGGGCACCCCGCAGGAAAATGACGAGGTGCTGGCCGCGTTTGCCGCGCTGGTGAAGGAGGAGATGTAGATGGGCCGTTATGCCGAGGTGACCCGCAAGACGGGCGAGACCGACATTGTCGTAAAGCTCGACCTGGACGGATCTGGCGTGTGCGACATCTCGACCGGCGTGCCGTTTTTCGACCACATGCTCAACGCCTTTGGCCGCCATGGTTTGTTTGATTTGACGGTACACGCGGTGGGCGACGTGGAAGTCGACGCGCACCACACCGTCGAGGATGTGGGCATTGTGCTGGGCGAGGCGTTCTGCCAGGCGCTGGGCGACAAGGCGGGCATTACGCGCTTTGCCGACGCGGCGATCGCCATGGACGAGACACTTGTGATGGCTGCTGTTGATATTTCGGGCCGCGGGCAGGCCTACTGCGAGCTGCCCGTGCCGACCGAGCGCGTGGGCAGCTTCGATACCGAGCTGGCCGTCGAGTTCTTCTACGCCTTTGCGCGCGACGCCAAGCTCACGTTGCACGTGCGCGAGCTGGCGGGCGGCAACTCGCATCACATTATCGAGGCCGCCTTTAAGGCCGTGGGCCGCACGATGCGCCATGCCTGCGAGCTCGATTCCCGCGTGCAGGGCATCCCCAGCACCAAGGGTTCGCTGTAGCTGACGGATCTCACAAACTACCACAAAGGTGCCTGTCCCCTTTGTGGTGGTTTTGGACGATGGGAAAAGGGAGGGTCGCGTGGGCGAACCGAAGATCGTGGTGGTCGACTACCACAAGGGCAACTTGTCGAGCGTCGTGCGCGGGCTTGCACGCGCCGGTGCCGCCGCCTGCACGTCGGACAATCCGGAGCAGATCCGCAACGCCGACGGCCTGGTCATTCCGGGCGTGGGTGCGTTCTATGACGCGATTGCCTTTATGCGCCAGAGCGGCGAGGAGACGGCCGTGCTCGATGCCGTCGCCGCTGGAACTCCGCTGCTCGGCATCTGCCTGGGCCTTCAGCTATTTTTTGAGCGCGGCAACGAGGGCGTGCCGGCGGACGAGGGCGCGGTCGCGGACGGAAACGCTCCCGAGCAGGCTGGCGGTCCCTGGGTCGATGGCCTGGGTATTATGCGCGGCTCGTGCACGCGCCTGGAGTCGAGCCGCCTGAAGGTGCCGCACGTGGGCTGGGACCAGGTGCACATGACGTCCGCCGGTGCGGCTGATCCGCTGCTTGCCGGTTTTGCCGAGGGCGCCAACATGTACTTCACCCACAGCTACGCGGTGGCCGACGACGTCGATGCCGCCGATGTGTTGGCGCGCACGCACTATACACGGAGTTTCCCGTGCATCGTGCGCCATGGCAACGTGTGGGGCTGCCAGTTCCATCCCGAGAAATCCTCCGCGCTGGGTCAGCGCATCCTTAAGAACTTCGTCAACATCGTCGAGGAGGTCGGCCGATGATCCTGTTTCCCGCAATCGATCTGATCGGCGGCAAGGTTGTACGCCTGGAGCGCGGCGACCGCAGCCGCTGCAAGGTATATTCCGACGACCCCGTGGCCGTTGCCCGCTCGTTTGCCGAGCAGGGCGCAAGCTGGGTGCATGTCGTCGACCTATCCGCTGCCTTTGGCGAGGACGAGGACACATGCGCTGCCAACTCGGCGGCGATTAAGGCCATCTGCGGCGTCGACGGTCTGTCCGTGGACGTGGGCGGCGGCGTCCGCTCGCTCGCACGCATCGACGAGCTGGCCGGCTATGGTG
>URVK01000231.1 GCA_900551305.1 uncultured Collinsella sp. | reverse complement strand
GTGTGGGGCGAGCGCGAGCTGCGCGATATGTTCGGCCTGATTCCCGAGGGTCTGCCCGATCGCCGTCGCCTGGTGCTTCCCGACGATTGGCCCAGTGGGCTGTACCCGTTGCGCAAGGATTCGATGGATTACCGTTTCCGCCCCGCCCCCGCGAGCGACATGGAAAACTACGAATTCCTGGCCGACACCAAGGGCAAGGAGACCACGCTCGTCCCCATGGGACCGCTGCACATCACCTCCGACGAGCCCGGCCCTTCCCGCTTGTTGGGGGAGGGCGAGACGATCGTCGATGCCGACTACCGCCTGTTCTACGTGCATCGCGGTATGGAGAAGGTCGCCGAGACGCGCCTGAACTATGACGCCGTGACGTTCCTTGCCGACCGTATCTGCGGTATCTGCGGCTGCGCTCACTCGGTGGCCTACGCCGAGGCTGTCGAGCGCGCCCAGGGCATTCACGTCCCGCCGCGCGCACAGTACATCCGCGCCATCATGCTCGAGGTCGAGCGCCTGCACTCGCACCTGCTCAACATTGGCCTCGCATCGCACTACACCGGCTTCGATTCCGGCTTCCAGCAGTTCTTCCGCGTTCGCGAGAAGTCCATGGACCTGGCCGAGAAACTCAGCGGCCACCGCAAGACCTATGGCCTCAATGTGATCGGTGGCGTGCGTCGCGACATCTTGGCCGAGCAGGAGCTCTCCACGCTCACGACCATCCACCAGCTGCGCTCCGAGGTCCAGGAGCTCGTCGACGTCTTGCTCTCCACGCCCAACTTTATTGAGCGTACGAGCGGTATCGGCATTCTGGACCGCAAGATCGCACGCGACTTCTCGCCGGTCGGCCCGCTCATGCGTGGCTCGGGCTATGCCCGCGACGTGCGCTTCGACCATCCCTTCGACGGCTACGCCGATCCGGATGTTCAGAAGATGCATGCTGCCACGGCAGACACCTGCGATGCCTTCGGTCGCACCGCCGTCCGCATCCAGGAGGTCTACGATTCGATCGACATGATCGAGACCATGCTCGAGAACTGCCCGTCGGGCCCCATCCTCACCACGGATTGGGAGTACACCCCGCACAAGTACGCCATCGGCGCCACCGAGGCTCCGCGCGGCGAGGACGTGCACTGGGCCATGCTCGGCAACAACCAGAAGTGCTACCGCTGGCGCGCCAAGGCGGCCACGTACAGCAACTGGCCGGTCCTGCGCTACATGTTCCGCGGCAACACTGTGGGCGACGCGGCGCTGATCGTCGGCTCGCTCGACCCGTGCTACTCCTGCACCGACCGCGTGACGGTGACCGATGTCGCCGCCAAGCGCGACCACGTGCTCGACAAGGAGCAGTTCGAGAACGTCTGGCGCGACAAGTCGCCGCTTGCGGGCGAGGGCACCATGGCCGCTCCGCTCGATGAGGAGGCGCTCTAATATGCTGAAGCTTTGGAAGGTTAACGCCAAGGCCGGCGACGCGACGGTCAAGTACCCGTTTGCGCCGTTCCCCACCAACAAGGACATGCGCGGCAAGCCCGAGCACAACGCCGAGCTCTGCATCGCCTGCGGTGCCTGCGGCGTGGCGTGCCCGGCCGATGCCATTCGCATGGACACCGACCTTGCGGCCGACACCATCACCTGGTCGATCGACTACGGCCGCTGCATCTTCTGCGGCCGCTGCGAGGAAGCCTGCCCCATGGAGGCCATCAAGCTCACCGAGGAGTTTGAGCTGGCCGTCATGAGCAAGGACGACCTCACTAGCAAGAGCGTCTATACGCTCGAGCACTGCTCGCGTTGCGGCAAGCCGTTTGCCCCGCACAAGGAGATCGACTACGCTAAGCGCCTGCTGCAAAAGGCCGGCGGCATGGAGGCCGAGCAGGCCGCCCGTACCGTCGGTATGTGCCAGGAGTGCAAGCGCGAGCTCGACGCCCTGCGCGCCGCCTCGGCCGTAAAGACCGGCAACGCGCACGGCATGGCTGCCAACGAGACGCTTGCGTCCGGCGAGCCTCAGGCCACGGCGTGAACCCGGAGTATATCGACCGCGAGCTCAACCCCGATGCGCCCGAGATTCCCGCCGGTCCGGCGCCGGTCGAGGGCATCATCATGGATTTTGAAACGAAGGAGGAGTAACCATGGCCGAACCCACGCTTTTGCCCGAGCGGCTTCAGTACCGCCCGACCAAGATCGAGCTCGACGAGAGCATCGAGAAGGCCAAGGCGACCCTTCTTAAGAAGATCAAGCGCTCGGTGTACGTCTACCGTGTCGACTGCGGCGGCTGCAACGGCTGCGAGATCGAGATCTTCGGTTCCATCACGCCCGTCTTCGACGTCGAGCGCTTTGGCATCAAGGTCGTGCCCTCGCCCCGTCACGCCGATGTGCTGCTGTACACCGGTGCCGTGACGCGTGCCATGCGCATGCCGGCCCTGCGCGCGTTTGAGGCCGCACCCGATCCCAAGATCGTGGTGTCCTATGGCGCGTGCGGCTGCACCGGTGGCATCTTCTACGACAACTACTGCGTCTGGGGCGGCACGGATAAGATTCTGTCGGTCGATGTCTACATCCCC
>URVK01000230.1 GCA_900551305.1 uncultured Collinsella sp. | reverse complement strand
AGCCCCAAACCGCTCCCATAGCGGTTACGGGGGCGTCCGCTGCCTGGTAGGGCCACTTGGTTGCGGCCTTGAGGTCGCTGCAAAGCGGTGTTTGGCTGATATTTTGAATGGGAGGGGCTCGCTGTTGATTCGGGCCTCTTTTTATGTTGAGGGGACTTTGGGTTATGGCTAAGCGTTCTGGGTCGTATTCTGTGCCGTTCTCGTTTGAGTTGCTTTCGTTTGGTGAGGCTGTTGGGCTGGCTGCTGATACGGGGCGGATTTCTGGGGATGCTGGTCCTCTGCTCGAGACGGTTATCGATATGCTCGATGAGCTGGGGCGTCCGGACGAGTATTTCGATTGCATTCAGGTTGCCGGTACTAATGGCAAGACTTCGACCACGCGTTTTTCGGCCGCCATCCTTCGCGGCGAGGGGCTCAAGACCGCGCTGTATACGTCACCGCAGCTGGTTCGCTACCCCGAGCGCATGGAGGTCGATGGACGCGTCGTGAGCGACGAGGTGTTTGCCCGTGGCGTTTCGGCCGCCGTCGAGGCGGGCCATCGTGTGAATGCTCGTCGTGTGGCGGCGGGGGAGCGCGCCTATGCCATCACGCCGTTTGACCTGCTGACGGCCGCTGCACTTGTCGTGTTTGCCGAGGCCGCGGTGGATGTTGCCGTGCTCGAGGTTGGCATGGGCGGTCGTTGGGACGCCACGAGTGCGACTGATCCCGTCGCCGTTGCCATTACGGGTATTGGGCTCGATCACACACGTATTTTGGGCGATACGCTCGAGGCCATTGCGGGTGAGAAGGCTGCGGTCATTAAGCCCGGACGCCTGGTTGTTCTGGGCGAGGGCACGCATGAGGCAAGTGTTCAGCGCGTGATGGATGCCCGTTGCCGCGAATGCGGTGTGGTGCCGCTCGTGGTGAGCCATGTCACGACTAAGGTGCCGGCGCATGTGGGCGACACGGTTGAGTTCAGCTGCACCACGCCGCGTGCGATCTATACGTCGAGTATGGTCAAGCCGGCATATCAGCCGCAGAATGCCGCGTGTTCGATTATGCTGTGCGAGGGCTATCTGGGCCGCGAGCTCGACCACGAGTCGCTCGACGCTTCTCTTATGGGCTGCCCCACGCCGGGTCGCTTTGATGTGCTGGGAACCGATCCGCTCAAGCTGATCGACGCCTGCCATAACCCCCAGAGCTGCGAGAACTTTGTGAGCGCGTTGGACGAGATCGATCCGTGCGTGGAGAATCGCCCCACGCTGCTGTGCGCTGCGCTGGCCGACAAGGACGTGGCAGGCATCGTTGACGTGCTGATTCCCGCCTTTCCACGCGTAGTCGTGACCCAGACCGATTCCGACCGCGCCCTGCCGGCGGAGGAGCTCGCTGCCCTCGTTGATGCCGATAAGCTCGCGGGCGTATACCCGAGCGTGTCCGAGGCCCTCGCTGCCTTCGGTGCCGCGGGCGAGTCCTTCGTAGCAGCCGGCACCATCACCCTAGCCGGCGAAGTAGCCGGCCTGCTGCGTTAACCCATCCCCTCAGCAGTTGCGGTGAAATGGGGACTGTTTTATGGGCTAGAAGCCTTAAACAGTCCGTATATCACCGCAACTCAAAAGCAGCTAATTTGGGATGGGGCCATTTTGGCTGTCCTGTGCCCCGAGTTGACTCGCTTGCCACGAAATGGGCCTATTTACTACGTTTGACCGGCAACCCTCGACCATACCGAGAATTGCGAAATCAAAACTGCAGGTAGAGGGCCTGCCATTTTTCAAAAAAGACCCGCATGGTCGACCCATGCGGGTTAAACGTAGTAGATAGCTCGTTTTCGTGGCGCGACGTAATCGCAATGTGACAAAGGGGTTGTCCCTTTGTCACATTGGCTAGTCTAGGCGGACGGGATCGTGGGGGTATGCGTTGAGAATCTCGACGCCGGACTCGGTAACTAGGGCCAAGTCCTCGATGCGGACGCCGGTGCGGCCGGGGAGGTAGATGCCCGGCTCGATGGAGAACGTCATGCCTGGCTCGATAACCTGTTCGTTGACCAGCGAGACGTCGCCCGGCTCGTGGTCCTGTAAGCCGACCGAGTGTCCCAGGCGATGCGTAAAGTACTGCCCATAGCCTGCGTCCTCAATCACGTCGCGCGCGGCACGGTCCAGGTCGCACATGCGAACGCCCGGTGCGATGAGCGCCTCGGCGGCCTCGTTGGCGCGGCGAACGATGTCGTAGATGCGTGCGGTCTCATCGTCCAGCTCGCCCCAAAAGAACGTGCGCGTCATGTCCGAGCAGTAGTTGCGACGACGCCCGCCAATGTCGAACAGCACCACGTCGCCGCGCTTGAGCACGGTGTCGTCGGGCTCGTGGTGCGGGTCGCCGGCGTTAGCACCAAAGCTCACGATGGGCGGAAAGCTAAAGCCCTCGCAGCCGTGCTTGCGATACAGGCCGAGCATCTGGTCGGCAATTTCGCGTTCCGTCACGCCCTCGTGAACGAGCTTGATAGTGTCGGCCATCACAGCGTCGTTGGCGGCCGAGGACACGCGCATGAGCTCCTGCTCCGCGGCATCCTTGTGGGTGCGTGCGGCGGGGACGGCAAAGGCGCCCCGGAAGGACTTATGTTCGAG
>URVK01000229.1 GCA_900551305.1 uncultured Collinsella sp. | reverse complement strand
AGGGCGCGGCGGGCTGCGTGGTCAACTCCCCCGCCACTGCCGAGATGGTCGAGCACATCACCAACATCGCCGACATCCCCGTCATCGCCACGGTCGTTCGCTGCGACGACGATGCTCACGCCAAGGTGCGCGCCGGAGCCAAGATTCTCAACATCGCCGCCGGCAAGAACACGCCCCAGGTCCTACGCGAGCTGCGCGAGCACTATCCCAACCTGCCGCTCATCGCGCCGGGCGGCAAGACGCCCGAGAGCATCCGTGAGACCATCGCCGCCGGCGCCAACGCCATCATCTGGACGCCGCCTTCGGCCCAGCAGTTACAGACCGACATGATGCAGCGTTATCGCAAGATGAAGGAAGACGCCACACCTGTCATCTCGCGCGACGATGTGCCCATTATCGACCAGGTCGCCGCCGCCGAGGTCAGCCAGGTCGAGAACATGAATCCCGATGTGCCGATTCCCGACGAAGTCATCGAGCGCGTCGCTTCGATCCACGAGCGCGTCGAGGAACATCGCGCCAACCGCGGCCTTAAGCCATCACTGCACGGCTTCTTCTTCCGCGGAAAGAAACGTTAGCCGCAACAGCAAGGCCCGCCCCACAAACGTGAGGCGGGCCGTTTTCGTTTGAGCAATCATGCAGCGACGTGATGGGGCAAATTAATCCACGCGCTTGTCGCCCATAAAGAAGAGCGCCACCGTACCAGGTCCGGTATGCGAGCCAATCAGAGTACCGATGTCATTGATCTCAATCTTGCCTTTAAGCTGCGGAACCTGTTCCTCAATCAGCGCCGCAACTGCCTCGGCATCCTCGCGGCACGCCGAGTGCGACATGATGCACTTACCCGAATAATCTGCACCGTCCTGTACGTGTGCCATCATGGTCTTAGCCATCTCGGAAATCGCGCGCTTCTTAGTGCGAATCTTCTCACGTGGCGACAGCTTACCTTCGCAATCGACCGTCATAAGCGGGCAAATCTTAAGCGCCGTGCCGATGATCGCGCTCGCGGCCGAAATGCGACCGCCGCGCAGGTAGCTCGACAGATCGGTCGAGAAGAACCAGTGGTGCAGGTTGAGCTTGTGCTCCTCGATCCAGGCAGCCGTCTCGTCGAGTGAAGCCCCGCTATCGCGCACATCGGCGGCATATTCCAACAACAGGCCAAAGCCCGAGGACGCCGCCAGCGAATCGATGACGCGCACCTTGCCGCCCTCGGGATAGCGATCCGCAAGCATCTGCGCCGCGACGCAGGCCGATCCATACGTGCCCGAAATACCCGACGACAACGTCAGGTGCAGCACGTCTTTACCCTCGGCAACAAACGGCTCCCAAAACTCCTCGTACTCACCCACGCTCACCTGAGACGTCTTGGGCATGGCGCCCGCGGCAATCTGGGCAAAAAACTCGTCCGGCGTAATCGACTGATACAGATCGTCCGTATAGACAACATCGTCGATCTCGTAATGAAAACACACGACAGGGATATTGCGCGACGCAAAGAACTCACGGGTTCGATCGGCGGCGGATTCACAGGTCAGGACAAAATCACTCATATGAGGCTCCTTACTCATTGCTGCGCAAATTATCGCACAGTGAGCCTACATGCGGTACATATGTCCACTATTTACCAAATCGAACCAAAAATAGTGAACATCTTTACCACCATCGTCTCCACCGGCCCCACGCATAAATATCTAAGAAAACACCCTCTGTCGTCTCCACCCAACCGCCATATCTACCTCAACTAAATCGATTTACCAAACCGTTCAGCCGACAATTCAGCCGCTGGCGCAAAATCGAAACAAAAGCGGCGCATACTGATAAACGTTTGACGTTGTTTATCAGTTTTACCAACCATATCGGAAGGTGTTTCATGGTCGCATTCGATCGCAACCCGCAAGACTTCAAGTATCTGCGCCTGCTGTCGAGACAGTTCCCCACCGAACAATCCGCATTTACCGAAATTATCAACCTCTCGGCAATCCTCAACCTACCCAAGGGCACCGAGCATTTTATGAGCGACGTGCATGGTGAGTACGAAGCCTTTATGCACATCCTCAACAACTGCTCGGGCGTCGTGCGCGAACATGTCGACGAGATCTTTGGCGACACGCTCTCCTTTGACGAAAAGGGCGAGCTGTGTACGCTCATCTACTACCCGCGCGAGAAGATCGACCTGGTCCGCAGCCGGCGCGAGGACTCGCCAACCTGGTACAAGACGATGCTTGACCAGCTCATCATGGTCGCGCGCTCACTTTCAAGCCGCTACACGCGCTCCAAGGTGCGTAAGGCCATCCCGCGCGACTACGCCTACATCATCGACGAGTTGTTGCACACGCACCCGGACGAGAACAACTATCGCGTGCGCTATCACGAGCGCATCGTGGAGTCCATCCTGGAGACCGCCAGCGCCGACGACTTTATCGAGTCGCTCGCCTCGCTCATCAAGCGCCTGGCCGTCGACCACCTGCACCTGGTGGGCGACATCTTCGACCGCGGCGGCGGCGCGGCCAAGATTATGGACCGTCTGCTCACCTACCATTCACTCGACATCCAGTGGGGCAACCACGACCTGCTGTGGATGGGGGGGGGGGGGGGGGGGCGGCACCGCCGGCCCGTTCTCCAGG
>URVK01000228.1 GCA_900551305.1 uncultured Collinsella sp. | reverse complement strand
CGAGAGGGAAAGGTATTTCCCCGCCCTGCGCTCCGCAGCAGCCAGCGCCACGCACTAGTAGTTCACCACCTGCTCCTCAAAGTACGCCTTGGGGTGGTTACACACCGGGCACACCTCAGGCGCCTCGGCACCAACGTGCAGGTGCCCACAGTTCAGGCACTTCCACACCTTCACGCCCTCACGCTCAAACACCTCGCCCGACTCGATGCGCTCGACGAGTTTGTTGTAGCGCTCCTCGTGGGCCTTCTCGACGGCGGCGACACCACGGAACTTCTCGGCGATCTCGGCAAAGCCCTCCTCCTCGGCGGTCTTGGCGAACTCGTCGTACATCGTGGTCCACTCGTAGTTCTCGCCCGCGGCGGCGTCGCGCAGGTTGTCCAGAGTGCCCGGAACGGCGCCGTCGTGCAGATACTTAAACCACAGCTTGGCGTGCTCGGACTCGTTGCCCGCCGTCTCGGCAAAGATATTCGAAATCTGAACGTAGCCATCCTTCTTGGCCTTAGATGCGTAGTAGCGATACTTGGTGTGTGCCTGGGACTCACCGGCAAAAGCGGTCTCGAGGTTCTTCTTGGTTTGGGAATTCTCAAAATCCATAGGTGTACTTCCCTTCAACACGTGCCGCCCATAGGCTTTGAGCGACCTTGTCTTTAGGATGCCCTCAAGCCGCGAATTTAAACCTTACAATCCCGTTCTTCAGATTTGAGCGGGCTACACACTCAACCAACGATCGTCCTCGGCTCGGCAAAAGCCCTCGCGCTCCAGGTCAGCTAGAATGCCCGCGATCAAGTCGCACTCGACCGGCCTTTTGCCGGCCAGGTCCCCTCCCCCAGCCCCGCGACCGCCTGCCGCTTCCATCTCGTTAACGCCCACCACGGCATCAGCAAGCGTAATCCCCGCCGGCTGCCCATCGCGCGCTGCCAACAACATACGCACGATATGCGCGCGCTTTTGGCGGCGCGAGCCCTCAAACTTGGACTGACGACTATAGCCCGCCGACCGCCTGGACGGATTGGGCAGTGTCTTTTTAAGATACGCGCCGTAATCCAGCAATGCGTAATACCACGCGCGCGGCGTGTCGGCATCGTCTTGAGGCGCGGCAAAGGGCGCGATCTCGTCCGCCGCCGCACCGGGGACCGCCGGACAGGCAGCTTGGATCAGCGGGACCAGGTCGCGATCGGGAACGGCCGGCACATCGGGAAAGAAATGATGCAAAAAGACCGTGCGCACATTGGTCTCCAAATACACGCCCGGAAGATCAAACGCAAACGAACGGATACCCTGCGCCGTTGCCGGGCCAATACCAGGCAGAGCGACCAAGTCACGCGTCTCACGCGGAAACTCCCCGTCCCAGTCCTCTACAACGCGCTGAGCGGCCCCGTGAAGCGCCAGAGCGCGTCGGTTGTAGCCCATGCCCTGCCAAGCGTCCAAAACATCGGAAGGCGCGGCCTGGGCAAGCGCCTGCACAGTCGGAAAACGATCGAGCCACACCGGCATGCGCGCCTCCACACGCGGCACCTGTGTTTGCTGCAGCATGACCTCAGAAAGCCAAATGATGTACGGATCGCGTGTGCGGCGCCACGGAAGGTCGCGATAACGCAGGACCCCTTCCGAACGAATCATCGAACGAAAGGGGTCCTGAATCATGGCTATGCTCCTTATGCGGCGCTATTCCTCCCGGTAAGCGCACGCGCAGGTGGCGTACTCGGGAAACGCTTCGCGGTCGGCGAACTTGGGATCGACGGCCGGGAACTGGCGGTGAGCGACGATGTCGCCGAGCGAAACGGAATCGAGGTAGTCGCGCATCAACGCCTGAGCTCCGGCCCACAGGGGATGATAGCAGCACGCGCCCATGCGCGCACAGTCACCATCGGGCGCGGTGCAATCGTTCATAACCATAGGACCCTGAACGGCCTCGACGACCTGGCGGATAGTGACGTCGTCCGGACTGACCTTGAGACGCATGCCACCGTGGACGCCACGCAGGCTCTCCACAATACCGGCCTGGACCAAACCGTGCTGAATCGAGCGGGCAAACGAATACGGGACATTGACCTCTTCGGCAGCGGTGCGAACAGAAAGCAAACACTCCGGATCCTCAGCAAGCATCGCCAGCATTCGAAGGGCGTAATCAGTCTTCCTCGATATGTCCATTTTTCCCCTTTCAAGGAATACGAACAGCTCGAACGAGCTCCGGGGCCGAGCTTGTGTCGAGACGCTAAATGACCGCCAGGACATCCAAATGGTAAATCGGATATCCACTGAGTGCCGCGCTTGGAGCGAAATGCATCAGATGCGGCGCACAGTGCAATTTAGTATAACCTAACCCCCTGTCTCGTAGAACAGGTGTTGCGCAACAAAGCTGTTGTTCAGACAGATATACTTATTAGATTTTACTTGCGTTCCCGAAGGCGCGGGGATTCTGGGCGAAGATGCACCAGGGCGATCGTTCTATCGAAACAAAGTGCATCAAACGCAAAAAGCCACGTCCGAAGACGTGGCTTTAATTGCGTTGGCGGGAAGTACGGGGCTCGAACCCGCGACCTCCGACGTGACAGGCCGGCGCTCTAACCAAACTGAGCTAACTCCCCAGGCAGACGTTCGCGTTTGTTTCCGCTCGCGTGCGCTGCGGAGATTAGTA
>URVK01000227.1 GCA_900551305.1 uncultured Collinsella sp. | reverse complement strand
TGGGGCTTGGCATCGCCGCTGCCATTGCGCTGCTGCTCATGCCGTGGTGGATCAAGCTGCTCAAGGTCGAGGGTATCGGCCAGCAGGTTCGTGCCGACGGCCCCAAGCGTCATTTGGTTAAGCAGGGAACGCCCACCATGGGTGGCGTTGTCATCCTCGTCGTGATCTCGCTGACCTGCCTGCTGATGGGCAAGCTCACCACCGAGCTCGTGCTCGTGCTGCTCGCCACGCTGGCGACCGGCGTGCTGGGCCTGATCGACGACCTGACCTCCGTTACGCACGGGCGCTCGCTCGGTCTGACGCCTCATGCCAAGATGATCGGCCTAACCATTATCTGTGTCACCTTTACGGTACTTGCCGTCAACTGGTGCGGCGTCGCCCCCGAGATTCGTTTTCCCGGCGGCCTGACGATTGACCTCGGTGTTCTTTCGACCACCATCTGCGGCCTTTCGTTCCCGTGGCTCTACATTGTCTTTTGCTGGCTGATGATCGCCGGTCTTTCTAATGCCGTGAACCTGACCGATGGCCTTGACGGTCTTGCTGGCGGCACCTCCATGATCGCCATGCTCGCCATGGCTGCCATGGCGTTTTTGCACGGAGACGTGAACCTGTCCATCTTCTGCACCGCGTGTGCCGGTGCCTGCTTGGGCTTTCTGTGGTTCAACTGCTATCCGGCGAGCATCTTTATGGGCGATACCGGCTCGCTTGCCCTGGGCGCCGCGTTTGCCTGCACGTCCATCATGACCAACACCGAGGTCGTCTCCCTCATCATCGGCGGCCTGTTTATCGTTGAGACCCTGTCGGTCATGATTCAGGTTGTCTACTTCCACTTTACGCACAAGCGCGTCTTCCTTATGGCGCCCATCCATCATCATTTCGAAAAGAAGGGCTGGGCCGAGACCAAGGTCGTCATCCGTTTTTGGATTATCGCTGCGGCCTTTGGTGCCGTTGGCCTTGCTTTGTTCTTCCAGTTGGGATAGTGGTCTTTCATGCCTCTTGCTGATGTCTTTAGCCTGCTCGTTTTGGGTCAGGGCAAATCCGGTCTCGATGTCGCCCGCTGGGCGCTGGCACATCCCGAGCGCGTAAGCGCCGTTACCGTGTATGGCGGCGGCACCTCTGAGCCCAATGACGCCACGCGTGCGCTCGAGGCTGCTGGTGCGTCGTTTGTCTATGGGGCCGAACAGGTCGAGGGCGCCTATGACGTGTGCGTGACATGCCCGGGTATTTCGGAGTTCTCGTCCTTCTTTAAGGCGGGGCGTGAGCATGCCGCTCAGATTATGGGCGAGCCCGAGTTTGCCTATCGCTTGTCTCCCCAAAATTGGATTGCCATCACGGGCACCAACGGCAAGACAACTACCACGTCGCTGACTGATTATCTGCTCAAGGCCGCCGGTGAAGCCAGCGTGGCCGTCGGCAATATCGGTGAGCCGCCGGTGAACGAGATCGACGGCCGCGCACATAATGAGTGGTTTGTGGCCGAGCTGTCGAGTTATCAGATTGCTACGACCGCCGAGCTTCATCCTCGCGTGGCGGTGCTGCTCAACATCACGCCCGACCACCTGGGCTGGCACAAGAGCCACAAGAACTATGCGCTTGCCAAGATCAAGTTGTTCGAGAATATGGTCGACGACGACCTCGTGGTTATCGACGTTGAGGATGCCGGCATCCATGAGTTCGATGAGTACATCTACATGCCGGGCCGCCGCATCTGCAAGGTCGCTTTTGACGAGCCCGAGGGTGCAGACGCCGCCTTTGTGCGCGACGGCAAGTTGGTCGTCCGCCTGAAGGGCGTCGAGACTCAGCTTGTCGCCACTTCCGAGCTCAAGATCTCGGGCCATCACAATGTCATCAATGCCCTATGTGCTGCCACGGCTGCTTTGGCCGTCGTCGATAACCCCGAGGGCATTTGCCGTGGTTTGGCATCGTTCCA
Source organism: uncultured Collinsella sp. (assembly GCA_900551305.1). Classification (GTDB taxonomy): domain Bacteria; phylum Actinomycetota; class Coriobacteriia; order Coriobacteriales; family Coriobacteriaceae; genus Collinsella. Next base: position 720 of record URVK01000227.1, on the reverse strand, counting down.
GCCGCTGGAGCACCGCGTTGAGCCCTGTGGCGAGATCGATGGCGTGCGCTACGTCAACGATTCCAAGGCAACGAACACCGATGCAGTCGAAAAGGCCCTGACGGCGTTTCCCGACGACGATGTGATTTTGCTGCTCGGCGGCCACGATAAGGGTACGCCGCTTGCGGACTTTGCCCGCGTCGTTATGGACAACGTGCGCTCGGTCGTTTGCTTTGGCGATGCGCGCGAGCGCTTTACCGCCGCTATGGACGAGGCCGATGTCGATGGTGACGTGGATATCGCCCAGGCGGATGACCTGCGCGATGCCGTGGACGTCGCCCGTTCGCTGTCGAGCCGTGGCGACGTGATCTTACTTTCTCCTGCCTGCTCTTCGTTCGATGAGTTCTCGGGCTATGAGGAGCGCGGCCGCGTGTTTAAGGACTATGTGGCCCAGCTTGCCGCTGCGGCGAAATCGCAAATGGAATAGGGGTTGCCGGTGAGAGAGGAGAGCCCCCGACAAGGTATGAGGAGGCCCGACTCGGACCGTGCTTCCTCGCGGCGCAGCACACCGCGTTCCGGTCGCGGCGGGCAGACGTTTAGCGAACGCTATATTGCCGGCGTTCCCGCCCGTATCATGCGCCCCCGTTTGATATTCATGGCCTGCCTGTTTACCTTGGTGTGCTTTGGCCTGCTGATGGTGTACTCGGCGTCTTCGGTCGAGGCGCTGCACGAGAATGGCTC
>URVK01000226.1 GCA_900551305.1 uncultured Collinsella sp. | reverse complement strand
GCCGCGCGGCAAGGAGATATATTGCCAGACCGGAGGGGCCCCGGGGGCGGGAATCGCGCACTCCATATTTTGTTCACAAATGAATAGGTCCCTCAGTCGCATCACTGAGGTTAAAACTGAAGCATTGGCTTCTGATATTGGCGATGACCAGCTGTTTTATGTGTATTGAGACATCGGTCATCTCTGGAGCGCTACTTTACTCCAAAGGCATCAGTTATTTGTTTCCCATCGGTAAAAGGCGGGTTTTGTTCGCCAAGCGTTCTTATATATAGATAGATACGGGTTCGAACCCGTGCACCGGCAACAAAAAAGCGACCAACCGGAGTCGATCGCTTTCTTTTCTATGGTGGGCCGTCAGGGGTTCAGCCTGCTTCGCAGGCGGCCGCTGCGGCGCTTTCGCGCCTTGCGCGCTGCGCTGGCAAACGCTCACGCGTTTACTCAGCTCCGCGCCCCGACGGGTTCGAACCCATGAAAGGGCGACAAAAAAGACGGCCAACCGAAGTTGACCGTCTCAACAATCTTTGGGTGGGCCGTCAGGGGTTCGAACCCTGGACCTTGGGATTAAAAGTCCCCTGCTCTGCCAGCTGAGCTAACGGCCCGCGGGTGGCATTGTACCACGGTCTGGGACTATTCCCAACTCCATTGGCCGTTCTGGAAAATCACAACTTCACGTCCATCAGGCGTAATGCCCGTAATATCGATGTCGTCCGTGCCGATCATAAAATCGACGTGCGTGCTCGAGACGTTAACGCCATGCTCCAGGAGCTCCTCCTTGGACATGTCATACCCACCCTCGATGCATTCGGGGAAACCGACACCTAGCGCGAGATGGCAGCTAGCGTTCTCGTCATAGAGCGTGTCATAGAACAGAACGCCGCTTTCGCGGATCGGAGTGTTCTTGGAAATGAGCGCGACCTCGCCCAGATGAGCGGCACCTTCATCGGTGTCAATAATGCTCGCAAGCGTTGCCTTGCCCACGCGGGCGTCGTAGTCCACCACGCGGCCGCCCTCGAACTTAATCCAAAAATCTTCGACTTTATTGCCGTGGTGGATGAGCGGCATGGCCGAGTACACGATACCGTCGGCGCGCATGCGATCGGGCGAGGTGAAGACTTCCTCGGTGGGAATGTTGGGGAAGAAGGGGTGTCCATCGGGCGTCTTGCCCTTGCCGCCGGCCCACTCGTGACCCTTCGTCATGCCAATCGTCAGATCGGTTCCATTTGCCGCGGTGTAATGCAAGTAGTCGAAACGATTGTCGTTCAGGAAACGCAGGTTCTTTTCGAATGCGGCGTCATGGAGTTCCCAGTCGCTCTCCGGGTCCTGGCCATCGGCGCGCGCGGTGTGCAGAATCGCATTCCACAGTTTATAGATTGCAACCTCATCGGCGTCTCCTGGGAACACCTCGTGCGCCCAAGCCACGACCGGAGCGCCGGCGATGCACCACGGATTGATGTTGTAATCCAGTCCACGGCGGAAAACTTTGCACTGCGTATTCCTCGCCTTTGATGCCGCGGCCGGCTTGGCTGGATCGATGCCCTTGAGGGCCGCAGGATCCGCACCTTCGATAAAGACAAAGCAGGCACCATCCTGGGCAAAGGAATCCAGCTGCATGCGCTTCCACTCGGGTGTCTGCTCAAAATAGCTTTTCTCGACATGCTCGTACGTGAGCCTCGTCACGGCATCATCGGCCCAAATGACCGTCACGTGGCCGGCGGCGGCAGCATAGGCCTCCGCGACCACCACGCGCGCAAACGGCGCGCACTCGACCGGAGACTGAACGACGACCTCCTGGCCGGGCTTGACGTTTACGCCCTTGCGGACGACCAGGCGCGCGTAGTTTTTAATCTTGGGCTCCAGGGCCTTCATGCCCTCCAGAGCCTCTTCGACCGTCAGGGCAGCTCGAATCATGTGCCACTCCATCTATCTATAGAACAGTAAAAAGGCGCGCCGCAAAAACGACGCGCCTTATATCTTAGCGATAAGTATGTATGCAAACGCTACTTCTTCTTGGAGTCCTTCTGGTCCTCCTCGGCAGCCGCGCGCTCAATAAGAGCGTTGAGCTTGTTCTCGGACATGCCCTCGGCCTGCGCGCGGTACATGTTGCGCAAGGGACGAATACGAGCGAAGTCGTAGATAAAGTCACCTAGGATGATGACATAGGACAAAACGATGCCGACCATCTGGACAGGGCTGGACACCATGCCAGCGGGAGCGAAGTACAGCGAGGCCCAAATTGCCACGACGAGCACCATGCCAATGGCGAGCACAATCCACCAGATGCGACGGCGCTTGGTGTAGTCCTCGTCCTGCTTGAGGAGGATATTCGACACCGTATAGATGCGGTCCTCCTTGGCGCGCTGCTTGGCCTTGCGGGCGCGCTTCTCCTCTTTAGAGAGGCCCTCGAGGTTCTCGCCCTTCTCGAGCTCTTTGCGGCGTGCCTTAGACGAAGCCGGCACGACGCGAACGGAGCTCGCTGCTTGGCGGGCGGGCTTAGCAGATGCGGCAGACTTGCGCGCAACCCCGGTAACTTCGTGGGATTGCGTGCGCTTGTTCGTGGCGCTACGGGTACTCACTTATGCGTTCTCCTTCATGCTTGTGAACTGGGAGCCGGTGATGATCTGGAAGGCCTCGCGATAGCGCTCGGACGTGCCATCGATGACCTCGGCGGGCACAAGGCCGC
>URVK01000225.1 GCA_900551305.1 uncultured Collinsella sp. | reverse complement strand
CGGGTGCCCTACCGGGAGTAGCCCCGACGGTTGACAAAACTATAGGAACACCCAACGACTAGTCAAAAATGGGCCATGTGTCCCAGTTGTGGAGACTCCTTGAGCCGTCTGGGTATCGCGAAGAATCGCACACTCCCCCATCATCAAAAGTGACACACGCTACCTGTTGATGGGAGGCAGCCATGGGCTTCTTTGACAAGATGTTCGAGAAGAAAGAGTGCGCGATTTGCGGTACCGAGCTGGGACTTCTAGGTAAGACAAAAATCAATGAAGGCTACCTGTGCAAAGAGTGCGCCGGCAAGCTCTCCCCCTACTTTCACGGCTATTGCTCCAGCACCGCGGACGATATCCGTGAGCAACTCGCCTACCGCGAGGCCAACGCCGAACGCCTGTCTTCGTTCAACCCCACGCGCACGCTTTCTGCCGGGCGCACCAATATTATGCTCGATGAGGACGCGGGCCTGCTGATCATCACTTCGCAGAGCCGCTGGCGCGACGCCAATCCCGACATCATCGAGTTCTCGCAGGTACTCGGCTGCGATATGGATATCGACGAGCAACGCACCGAGATCTATCGCGAGACCAAGGACGGCGAGCGCGAGAGCTACAACCCGCCGCGCTACGACCTGGATTACGACTTTAATCTGACCATCCACGTCAACACGCCGTACTTTACCGAGATCAACCTGCGCGTGAACGACTCCACCATCGATCAGCGCGGCTCCATCGAATATCGCGAGGCCAAGCGCCAGGCAACCGAAGTCCGCGATGCGCTGGTGCAGCTGCGCCAGGAGACGCGCGACAGCGTCGTGGCCGCCAAAGCCCCCAAGACCGCGGTGACCTGCCCCTTCTGCGGAGCCACCACCATCCCCGATGCCAGCGGGCGCTGCGAATACTGCGGCGGCGCCATCGGCGCATAGCCTCCGGCAGCGAAAGGACCGATCATGGCCTTTGAGAGCATCAACTATCAATGCCCCGCGTGTGGCGGCCCCCTTCACTTTGCCAGTGCCGAGCAAAAGCTCGTCTGCGACTACTGCGATTCTCGTTTTGAAGTCGAAGAAGTCGAGGCCCTCTATCGCGAGCGCCAGGACAAGGCAGATGCCAAAGCCGATGCAGCAGCCGCAACGCCCAAGCCCGTCGCCGACGACGCGGTGCAGGAACTCGCCCAAAACGCCGGCTACATCTGCTCGTCGTGCGGCGCCGAGCTCGTGTCCGACGGCACCGTCGCCGTCACCACCTGCCCGTACTGCGGCAACTCCGCCGTGGCGCCCGGCCAGCTCTCTGGCGACTTCTCGCCCGACCTGGTGATTCCGTTTAAGCTCGGGCGCGATGACGTCACGGCCGCACTCAAGGAACACTACAAGGGCAAGATCTTGCTGCCCAAGAGCTTTGTCACCGGCAACCACATCGACGAGGTCCAAGGTGTCTACGTGCCGTTTTGGCTCTACGGCGCCCGCGTTGACGGCGAAGTGTACTTTGACGCGACCAACGAGACCGTGACCGAGGAATCCGACCGCACCGTCACGACCACCGACCACTACGATGCCTATCGCAAGGGCAATATCTCGTTTAAGCGCGTGCCCGTCGACGGATCATCCAAGATGCCCGACGGCCACATGGACGCCATCGAGCCGTTTGACTACGACGCACTGCGTCCGTTCTCGGTCGCATATATGCCCGGCTACATCGCCAACCGTTACGACGAGGACTGCGAGACCTGCAAGGCGCGCGCCGAGCGCCGTATGGAAGAAAGCACAATCTCGGCCCTGCGCGAGACCGTCGTCGACGAATACGACGATGCCACGGTCGAAAGCAAGCAGCTCGACTACACCTGGGAAGACAGCGACTACGCCCTGTTCCCCGTCTGGATGCTCTCCACCTCGTGGAACGGCAAGAGCTACCTGTTTGCCATGAACGGCCAGACCGGCCGCTTGGTCGGCGAGCTCCCCTGCTCCAAGCCCAAGCTCGCCATCGCCTCGGTGCTGTTCTTCGTGATCGGATTTATCCTCTCCCAGATTCTCTTTATGGGGGAATACGCCTTCGATCCGGATTACCTCACCTTTGATATCGAGGGCATCCTCATCAACGTCATCGCGCCGCTGATCATCGTGATTATCGGAGACGTGCTACTGGTAGGCCAGCTCAAGACGGCCAACGAAGCAGCCCATGCCGATGAGTATTGTGGCGAGCTCGACCTGACCGAGAAGCACGACACCTTCAGCCACACCGAGACCACCGTTGTCATGAAAGACGACAAGGACGACTAAGCAATCCAACCAATACCACCCAGCCTTTGACGAGAAAGGAAGATCACCATGGGACTCTTGAAAGCTGGATTGGGAGCTGCCGGCGGCGTCATGGCCGACCAGTGGAAGGAATTTATCTACTGCGAATCGATGCCTGCCGACGTCTTGGCCTGCAAGGGCAGCAAACGTACCGGTGGCCGCAGCTCCAACACGCGCGGCGAGGACAACGTCATCTCCAACGGCTCGGTCATCGCCGTCAACGACGGCCAGGGCATGCTCGTGGTGCAAAACGGCAAGATCATCGAAGTCGCGCTGGAGCCCGGTGAGTTCGTCTTCGATACCGGCAGCGAGCCGAGCGTCTTTAGCGGCAACCTGGGCGATTCCATCAAGGAGACCTTCGCCAATATCGGCAGGCCGCTTACCCTTGGCGGCGGGCCGGGGGGAGGAGCGGTGAG
>URVK01000224.1 GCA_900551305.1 uncultured Collinsella sp. | reverse complement strand
GGGTGAGCACCTGCCCGGCTTGCCCGCAGGCTAGCCGGTCTTTTTCGTTTTGTTGACAGTTGATTGTTTGATCAGAGTTGGGGAGATATCCGTATGGACGCAAGCCAGATCGTACTGACCGCTGAGGGCCGCCAGAAGCTCGTCGAGGAGCTCGCCTGGCGTGAGGGCGATTACGCCAAGGAGATCGTCGAGGACATCAAGGAAGCCCGCGCGTTCGGCGACCTTTCGGAGAACTCCGAGTACGATGCCGCCAAGGACAAGCAGGCCCAGAATGCTGCTCGTATCGCCGAGATCCAGGCCATTCTTGCCAACGCTCAGGTTGCTGCCACCACGGGCGACCTGACCGTCTCCATCGGTTCCACCGTTTCGCTGATTGATCCCAACGGCGAGGTCATGGAAGTCACGCTCGTCGGTACCACCGAGACCAACTCGCTCGAGCACAAGATTTCCAACGAGTCTCCGGTCGGTCACGCCATCATTGGTCACGGCGAGGGCGATTCCGTCGAGGTCGTTACGCCTTCCGGCAAGACTCGCGTCTACACCATCGCCAAGATCGCACGCTAGACCACGGTCCCGCGTAAAGGTATGTTTTCGCTCCCTGGGACCGAATCCTGGGGAGCGTTTTAGTTTGAGGAGCTAACTTATGGCAGAGAACCAGAACGCCGCCGATCAGGCATCGACGCTCAACGACGAGCGCGCCACCCGCCTGGTCAAGCGCGCCGCCCTGTTCGAGGCGGGCCAGAACCCCTATCCTGAGCACTCTGAGCTTGAGGACTACGTCGCCGATATCGAGGCTAAGTACGCCGATCTTGCCGATGGTGAGGACACCGAGGATGTCGTGAAGATTGCCGGCCGTGTGGTCGCCAAGCGCGGTCAGGGCAAGATCATGTTCATCGTCGTGCGCGATGCGACTGCCGAGATTCAACTGTTCTGCCGCATCAACGACATGGACGAGGCTGCCTGGAATACGCTCAAGGCCCTCGACCTGGGCGACATCCTGGGCGTGACCGGCGTGGTCGTGCGCACCAAGCGCGGCCAGCTTTCCGTTGCCCCTGAGAGCGCGACCCTGCTTTCCAAGGCCGTTCGTCCGCTGCCCGAGAAGTTCCACGGTCTTTCCGACAAGGAGACCCGCTATCGCCAGCGCTATGTCGACCTGATCGCCAACGACGACGTTCGTGAGACCTTCCGTAAGCGTTCGCAGATTCTCTCCACCTTCCGTCGCTTTATGGAGTCCGACGGCTACATGGAGGTCGAGACCCCCATCCTGCAGACCATCCAGGGTGGTGCCACGGCCAAGCCGTTCATTACCCACTTCAACGCGCTCGATCAGGAGTGCTACCTGCGTATTGCCACCGAGCTGCACCTCAAGCGCTGCATCGTCGGTGGTTTTGAGCGCGTGTTCGAGATCGGCCGCATCTTCCGTAACGAGGGCATGGACCTTACCCACAACCCCGAGTTCACCACGATGGAGGCCTACCGTGCCTTCTCCGACCTCGAGGGCATGAAGGCGCTCGCCCAGGGTGTCATTAAGGCGGCTAACAAGGCCATCGGCAACCCCGAGGTCATCGAGTACCAGGGCCAGACCATCGACCTTTCTGGTGAGTGGGCCAGCCGTCCCATGACCGACATCGTCTCCGACGTGCTCGGCAAGCAGGTCACCATCGACACGCCGGTCGAGGAGCTTGCTGCCGCCGCGCGCGAGAAGGGCCTGGAGATTAAGCCCGAGTGGACCGCCGGCAAGATTATCGCCGAGATCTACGATGAGCTGGGCGAGGACACCATCGTCAACCCCACGTTCGTGTGCGATTACCCCATCGAGGTCAGCCCGCTTGCCAAGCGCTTTGAGGACGACCCGCGCCTGACGCACCGCTTTGAGCTGGTTATTGCCGGTCACGAGTACGCCAACGCGTTCTCTGAGCTCAACGACCCGGTCGACCAGGCCGAGCGCTTTGCCGCTCAGATGGCCGAGAAGGCCGGCGGTGACGACGAGGCCATGGAGTACGACGAGGACTACGTGCGCGCCCTCGAGTACGGTATGCCTCCTGCGGGCGGCATCGGCATCGGCATCGACCGCGTGGTCATGCTGCTCACCAACCAGGCTTCTATCCGCGACGTGCTGCTGTTCCCGCACATGAAGCCCGAGAAGGGTTTCCAGTCCGGTGCCGCTGCCGCCAAGGCTGCCGAGGCCGGCAACGCCGCGAGCCCGTTCGTTAAGTCGCTTAAGCCCACGCTCGATTACTCCAAGATCGCCGTTGAGCCGCTGTTTGAGGAGTTCGTCGACTTTGATACCTTCTCCAAGAGCGACTTCCGCGCTGTGAAGGTCAAGGCATGCGAGGCCGTCAAGAAGTCCAAGAAGCTGCTGAACTTTACGCTCGACGACGGCACCGGCACCGACCGCACCATCCTCTCCGGTATTCACGCTTATTACGAGCCCGAGGACCTGGTTGGCAAGACCTTGCTTGCCATCACCAACCTGCCTCCGCGCAAGATGATGGGTATTCCCAGCTGCGGCATGCTGATCAGCGCTGTCCACGAGGAGGAGGGCGAGGAGCGCCTCAACCTGATCCAGCTCGACGCCTCCATCCCCGCCGGCGCAAAGATGTACTAGGGGGTTACGGCGTTTTGCCAAACGCCGTAACCAGTTGACGCTGCAAGCCCGCCAGAGCGGCAATCTGCCTTTCAACTTCGGCGGCATGACCAAAAGGTCAACGCCGCCTTGTTTCAAGGCACCTTGCTCGCTCTGGCGGGCTTTCGCTGTCGTTGCCAA
>URVK01000223.1 GCA_900551305.1 uncultured Collinsella sp. | reverse complement strand
AGTGGAAGGTGGTCTCTCGCGCCCCGCCGGGCCCACCCCCGCCAGCGTCTGCGGACGGCGGACCACGTCCTCGACGGAGCCGATCTCCTCAACATGCCCGTCGTGCATCACGCAGATACGCTGGCACAGGCGGCACGCTTCGTCGATGTCGTGGCTCACGTAGAGCACGGTGCGGTTACAGACGTCGAACAGGTCGAGCATGTTCTGCTCGAGTGCGCTCTTAAGATAGGAATCGAGCGCGCTCATGGGCTCGTCGAACATAAAGATGCCCGGATGCGCCGCCACCATGCGGGCAAGCGCCACGCGTTGCTGCTGGCCGCCCGAGAGGCGCGCGGGATAGCGGTCGGCAAAATCGGCTAGACCGAAAATGCCCAGATAGCGCTCGGCGAGCTTTTTGCGCGCAACGGTGTCACCCGCGTCCTTTACACCGGCGCATACGTTATCGGCCACCGTCATGTTGGGAAACAGCTGATAGTTTTGGAACAGCAGAGCGCATTTGCGCTCCTGGGACGACAAGTTAACGCCCGAGGCCGAGTCAAAGAAGGTCACGCCGTTGACGACGATCTTGCCCTCGTCGGGCGTCTCCACACCGGCAATGCAGCGCAGCGTGCAGCTCTTGCCGCAACCCGAGGCGCCCAGCAGCGCCACACGCTCCTCGCCGGCCTCAAGCTGCATGTCGAGCATAAACCCGGGATAGCGCTTTTTGATATCCAGAACGAGCGACATGGCCTATCGACCTCCCTTCGCAACCGCGTCATCGCGCATAAGCTCGGCCAGCGCCTCGCGATCGATTCGCAGGGCATCGCCGCCCGCCGGGTCGAGCGAATCACCCTGTCCGGCGAGATCTTTGGCCTGTTTGCGCTCCGCACGGGAGAGACCACGCTCGCGATACTTTTGCGAATGCGCCGTGTACATGTTGATGAATAGGATGACCAGGAAGCTGAATGCTATTACGACCACGACCCAAAAGAGGGCCACCGACGTATTGCCGCCCATCCACTCAAAGTAGATGGCGATGGGAATGGTCTGCGTAATACCGGCGTAGTTGCCCGCAAAGAACAGGGTGCAGCCAAACTCGCCCATCGCGCGGGCAAAAGCGAGCACCGTGCCGGCGGCAATCGAGGGCCAGCCAAGCGGCATCATAAGCTTGGTAAAGATGCGACGCTCGGACCATCCCAGAGTTCGCGCGGCGTCGAGCATCTGCATGTCGAGGCTCTCAAAGGCACCGAGCGCCGTGCGGTAGACCAGGGGAAACGACACCACCACGGCAGAGATCACCGCCGCGGGCCAGGTAAAGACGATCGAGATACCGTGCGCGATGAGCCACTGGCCCACCCCGGTCGAGCGGCCAAACAGCATGAGGAGCAGAAAGCCGCACACCGTAGGCGGCAGCACCATAGGAATCGTAAAGACCGAATCGAGCAGGCCCTTGATGCGACTCGAGGTACCCATAGTCTTCCACGCGGCGAACAGGCCCAGCGCAAAGGAGATCAGCAGGGCAAGACCGCTCGTTTTAATGGACACCCAAAACGGGCGATAGTCGATATCGCCCAAAAAGGAGGCCAGAGAGGTCAAGGGCCCCTGCTCATCCCGCAACACGACAGACGATGCCTCTACCATTTGAGCGCTATCAAGCCAACGCGCGCCGCCCTTGGCATCACCCGAGGCTGATGTAATCACCACATAGCGGTCCCCATCCGCACCGCGCTCGTCAAAGCCATAGGTATACCCGCCGGCATCAAACGTTGTTTCCGCCGTGACATACCAAGGAAGATCAACGTCCCCTAGCTGCGCACCTCCCATGCAGTTTGCGCTGTCGAGCTCACAGACGAGGGCCTTGAGACCCGATACGCACTCGTTGTCCTGCGGATCCAATCCATACTTCTCGACCGCCTTGGGCGATATCCACACCACAACGCGATCGGCAGCAGGCGCCACTACAAGGTCAACGTCCTCGTCAACGGGAAACCGGTAGCCCTCAGGCTGGCCCTCCATGGCACGAGCGGTCCCCTTGGCCAACCGCTCAAAACCCTCGATCCCATAGGAAAGCCCATGAGCGGTCGCAGCAGCCTGGGCCCCGTCCTCAGCGTCCCCAGCAAACGCAAATCCCGGCACCCAGCAAAGCGCGAAGGTCAAAGCACAGGCGACAAGCATGCGGAATCTATTTAGCACGAAAAGCTCCAAGCGAATACAAGGACGGAGTGAAACACAAAACGATGGAATTATCGCGCCAAGCCGCACTACTCGGAAAGCTCAAAGCCGTACTTGGCCCAAATCTTCTGAGCCTTCTTGTTGGACAGGCAGAAGTAGATGAACGCCTTGGCCTCGTCGGCGTGCTCGGAGCTCTCGGCAACGGCGCCCGGATACACGATGGGCTTGTGCGAATCCTCGGGGCACACGAAGGCCTCCTCGATGCCGTCGTAGCGGAAGATATCGGAGCTGTAGACAAAACCGGCCACGCAGTCGCCCGTGGACACATAGGCGGCGGCGGTACCAACTTTGTCGGCCAGTGCGACCTTGTCGGCGATCTCGGGAGCATACTCGCCGTCGTCGCCCTCGGTACCGGTATAGAGGCCCACGGAAGCCAGCGCCTGGTTGGCGTACTTGCCGGCGGGGACGGTCTTGGCGTCGCCGATGGCAATCTTACCGTCCAGATTCGCGACGTCGGCGATGGCCTCGACCTTGGTGTCGGAGCCCTCGGCGCGAATGATCACGAGGTCGTTGACGAACATGTCCTCACGAGTGCCTTGCGATCATCCAGCAGTGCTTTCAGGCGTGCT
>URVK01000222.1 GCA_900551305.1 uncultured Collinsella sp. | reverse complement strand
TCACAAGCAACGGGCGCGTGCCCGTGCCGCCCGACGATATCGAGGCTGCCAACGACCTTATCGACTTTATCGAGGCATGCCCCAGCATGTTCCATACGGCGGCGACCATTATGGCCGAGCTCGACGAGGCGGGCTTTACCTACCTGCCCGAGAATGCGGCGTGGGACATCGAGCCGGGCGGGCGTTATTACACGCAGCGCAACACCTCGAGCGTTGTTGCCTTTAAGGTGGGCGAGGACCTGGCCGCGACGTGGGGCGAGGACGGCGTTGCCGGCGACTACCATTTTCAGCTGACGGCGTCGCACAGCGACTCGCCGACGTTTAAGGTTAAGGCCGTGCCCGAGCTCGACGGCGCAGGCGAGGCGCTGCGCCTGAACACCGAGGCCTACGGCGGCATGATCGACTACACCTGGTTCGATCGCCCGCTGGCGCTCGCGGGCCGCGTGTTGGTGCGCGAAGGCGACCGTATTGAGAGCCGCCTGCTTGCCACCGAGCGCGAGGTCGCTATCATTCCGAGCCTTGCCATCCATATGAATCGTGGCGTTAACGAGGGCTTTGCGCCCAACCGCGCCGTCGACCTGTGCCCGCTCATCAGCGCCGGTGATCTTAAGCAGGGCGACTTTGATGCTCTGATCGCCGACGAGTTGGACGTTGAGCCCGAGCAGATTCTGGGTCGCGATCTGTTCCTGGTCAATCGTCAGGATGCGCGCATTTGGGGCTGGGCCGACGAGTTTATCTCGACGCCCAAGCTCGACGACCTGGCCTGCGCCTATACCTCGCTGCAGGCATTTTTGGGTGCTGAGAACGCGCGCGATATCTCGGTCTTCTGCTGCTTTGATAACGAGGAGGTTGGCTCCGAGACCAAGCAGGGAGCCATGTCGACGTTCTTGGCCGATGCGCTGCGCCGCATTAACGGATCGCTGGGCTTCGATGACGAGTCGTACCATCGCGCACTTGCCGCCTCGATGCTCGTGAGCTGCGACAACGCACATGCCGTGCATCCCAACCACGCCGAGAAGTGCGATGCCCGCAACCAGGTCGTGCTCAACGGCGGCATCGTTATCAAGGAAGCCGCCAACCAGCACTACTGCACCGATGCCTTTAGCCGCGCGGTGTTCCAGGCTATTTGCGATGACGCCGACGTGCCCACGCAGGCCTTCGCCAACAAGAGTGATATGGCCGGCGGCTCCACCCTGGGCAACCTGTCGAACATGCAGGCGAGCATGCATGCCGTGGACGTGGGCCTGCCGCAGCTGGCCATGCACTCGAGCTACGAGACCGGCGGCGTGCGCGACGTGATGTACGCCATCCGCGCCCTCACCGCCTTCTACGAGCGCGACCTCCATATCAACGGAGCCGAAAGCGCGGAGCTCTAAAACCTGCCAAAGAGGGATGTTGATTTCGGCAGGTTTTATCTGGGCGAATGCAAAGGGTGAAACCGAGCTAGATCTGTGATATATGGCCGCCGAGGTGCAGTGTGCCTCGGCGGCTTTTTGTGTACAGAGTACGGCTAATGCTTATAAATGCTATACATGCTTTACGTATCTACCATAGAGTTTTATGATAGTTTTGAAGTATTAAGGAGGGGTCATGACCACAACAGCCGCTCAGATCAACGTGCGTCTCGATGCCGATCTTAAAAGGAGTGGGGACGCCGCTCTCTCCAGGGCCGGTATGACGCCGAGCCAAGCGGTGCGTGCGCTCTGGCAACTTGCGGCATCTCTGGCTGATCGGCCCGGCGCGCTCGAGGATATCCTGCTGCCCAGTCGTGCCCGGGCGGAACAGCGCGAGCGCGAAAAGGCCGCCAAACGTAAGCTCGAGCTCATGGATCAGGGGTCGAAGCTGTTCGCTGCCGCTTGCCGTGAGTCGGGAATCGATATGGTCAGGGCTCAGCCATCGGACGACGAAGAGCTCAAACGGAATGCCTATGCGAATCGCTATGGCGAGGAGATGAGCTGGCTCTATGAGTGAGGCTCCAAGGCGTATCTTGGTTGACACCAACGTGTGGCTCGATTACTTCATTCCCTCACGACGTGGTCGTTCGGTGGCGATTGAGTTTTTACGCGATGCATGCACGGCGCAGGTGGATTTGCTGTATGCGGCGACATCGTCCAAAGATCTGTTCTATTTGATTTCAAGCGAACATAAGGCATGGTATCGGCGCGAGCATGGCTCACTATCCCAAGATGCCGCCGTGGCGGCGACATCACTTGCATGGGATTGCCTCGACGTGTTGTCGCAACTTGCCACGCCGGTACCCTGCGACCTGAGTGACATATGGATGGCGAGCAAGCAGCGTAATCTCCATAGCGATTACGAAGACGATTTAATCATTGCGGCAGCGATGCGCTCCCAAGCAGATTTACTGGTCACCAACGATGTCAAACTCTGTTCACACGCGCCTGTCGCAGCAATGAGCGTAGAAGACGCAAAGAATTACTTAGCAACGCTCTAACAATTTGAAGACCCCACAGGTTGAGCAAAAGTCAGCGAGAGCCTGCCGTTTGAGCCAAGGTGCCGTGAAATGAAAAGGCGCTGACCTTCTGGTCGCGCCTTTGAAATTGAACGGCAGATTGGCCAAACGGCGGGAGCGCATCCGGCCCGGCCCGCTTTTTTTAAGACGGCCGGAACCCATGGGGCTCGCAGCGTCGAGGGGTTCCGGCGTTTGGTAAAACGGCGGAACAAGATTAGTGCTCGATCCAACGACGTAAAGTTTCGCCGGCCTGCAGGTGACGCAGATTCTCCGCGGCAATGTCGACGACGTTGTTGAGGGTGGCGGCTAGATGGAACCAGCCAGAGACGTGCGGTGTGATGAGCATGTTGGGCGCATCCCACAGCGGGCTTGTCGCGGGCAGGG
>URVK01000221.1 GCA_900551305.1 uncultured Collinsella sp. | reverse complement strand
GCGCCTTCTTGGCGTCGGCGATAGCGGCCTCGGCCTTGGACTTCACGTCGGCGGAAACCTTGTCGCCCAGCTCGTTGAGGGTCTGCTCGGTGGAGTAGCACAGGCTGTCGGTCTGGTTGCGGACCTCGACCTCTTCCTTCTGCTTCTTGTCCTCCTCGGCATGAGCCTCGGCGTCCTTGACCATACGATCGACTTCGTCGTCGGACAGAGCGGTGGAGCCGGAAATGGTGATCTGCTGCTCCTTGCCGGTGCCCTTGTCCTTAGCGGAGACCTTGACGATGCCGTTGGCGTCGATGTCGAAGGTGACCTCGATCTGCGGCACGCCGCGGCGGGCAGCCGGGATACCGGTCAGCTGGAACTTACCGAGCGACTTGTTGTCGCGGGCAAGCTCGCGCTCGCCCTGGAGCACGTTGATCTCGACGCTGGTCTGGTTGTCGGCAGCGGTGGAGTAGACCTCGGTCTTGGAGGTCGGGATCGTGGTGTTGCGGTCGATCATCTTGGTCATGATGCCGCCCATGGTCTCGACGCCCAGCGACAGCGGGGTAACGTCGAGCAGCAGGATGCCCTCGACGTCGCCGGTGAGCACGCCGCCCTGGACGGCAGCGCCGTCGGCAACGACCTCGTCGGGGTTCACGGACATGTTGGGCTGCTTGCCGGTCATGGTCTTGACGAGCTCCTGGACGGCGGGCATACGGGTGGAGCCGCCGACGAGGATGACCTCGGTCAGATCGGAGAGCTTGAGCTTAGCGTCGCGCAGGGCGTTGGTGACAGGCTGCTTGCAGCGCTCGAGCAGGTCGCGGGTGATCTTCTCGAACTCGGCGCGGGTCAGCGTGTAGTTGAGGTGCAGCGGGCCGGACTGGTTCATGGTGATGAACGGTAGGTTGATGGTGGTCTGCTGGGCGGCGGAGAGCTCCTTCTTGGCGTTCTCGGCGGCCTCCTTCAGACGCTGCAGGGCCATGGGGTCCTGACGCAGGTCGACACCGTTCTCCTGCTGGAACTTATCGGCCATCCAGTCGATGACGCGCTGATCCCAGTCGTCGCCGCCCAGGTGGTTGTCGCCCGAGGTGGACAGAACCTCAAACACGCCGTCGGCGAGGTCGAGGATGGAGACATCGAAGGTGCCGCCGCCCAGGTCGAAGACCAGAATGCGCTGGTCGGTGCCCTGCTTGTCCAGGCCATAGGCCAAAGCAGCAGCGGTCGGCTCGTTGACGATACGCTTGACGTTGAGGCCGGCGATCTTGCCGGCGTCCTTGGTGGCCTGACGCTGGGCGTCGTTGAAGTAGGCCGGGACGGTGATGACGGCGTCGGTGACGGTCTCGCCCAGATACTTCTCGGCGTCGGCCTTCATCTTCGCGAGCGTCATGGCGCTCACCTGCTCGGCGGTGTAGTCCTTGCCCTCGATGTCGACGACGGCACGGCCGCCCTGGCCCTCCTTGACCTCATACGGCACGGTCTTGATCTCGGAGGTGCACTCGGAGTACTTGCGGCCCATGAAGCGCTTGATGGAGAACACGGTGTTCTTGGGGTTGGTGACAGCCTGGTTCTTAGCGGCCTTACCAACGACGCGGTCGCCGTCGGCACGGAAGCCCACAACGGACGGGGTGGTGCGGTCGCCCTCGGCGTTCACGATAATGGTCGGAGAACCGCCCTCGAGGACGGCCATTGCGGAGTTAGTAGTACCAAGGTCGATACCAAGAATCTTGCCCATTAGAAATTCCCTCTCTCTTGTGCGTTTGCACCGACTCGGCGGTCTGCCGAGCGGTGTTTCGGCTTGTCTTTCAGGATGTAGTGTATCCCCTTATGGGCCGGAATATACAAAATCTAAGTCAATTCATATAAGATTTCTTATTGCCGAGAGTTTAGGTTCGCAAATACGCAGGTAGACGCACTGTTTGAGTTCTCGGCAAATCTATCGAGATCTATGTAGAGATGGCTGAGGTTTGCATCCGGGGGGTGCCTGGGGGCCGTCTTGCGGAAAGCTCATCCCGGTTTGAGCGTGGATTCCGGGTCGCAGTTTCCGTCTGAAGGCTCAACCGGAAACCGTATCCCGTTTTGAGAGCTGATACCGGCTCGCATTTTCCGCTAGCGGGCCTAACCGGAAACTGCAACCCGTTTTTCGACAAAATAATGGGATGCGGTTTCCGCAAGCACGCTCAATCGCCCTATATTTCAAGTCACCTTTAGCTAACATTTATGCAGCTCAACGGCCCCACCTGCGCGTTTTTTAGTAAACCTTGGCATACTCGGCGAACGGTATGAAGATGCCGGCCAGAGGGTATTGCAAACGGTCGCTCCCGTGGTATGTTTTTGCCCGAATCAAACCGGCGCGCATCGCCTGTAGCGTCGGTCAACAGAGAGGAAACTACCATGGCTCATCCCGTAATTGATGCCGACGAGTGCATCGCTTGTGGCGTTTGCGTCGACTCCTGCCCCGCTGGCGTTCTGGAGCTCCAGGACGTCGCTACCGTCGCTGACGAGGACTCCTGCGTCGCCTGTGGCGCTTGCCAGGACGCTTGCCCCGCTGGCGCGATCACCGAGATCGTCGAGGAGTAACAACTCCCCCACTTGCACACTCAAAAGTACACCGTGCACAAAAAAGGAGGCTTCCGCATCGCCGCGGAGGCCTCCTTTTGCATATGTGGGCAGCTAATTTGGAGCGGGACCCTTGGCAGTTGCGGCTTATAGGACAAAATGTGTGTCCACGTTGGGGGCATCGGCGGGCTTATAGGACAAAATGTGTGTCCACGTTGGGGGCATCGGCGCAGGTCGATGCCCCTTTTTCAGCCGTTTAAATTCCGTGCCCACTTTTAACCGCTCGGACAGAATGTGTGTCCGGTTGCCTATCGTTCCCGCAGGTAG
>URVK01000220.1 GCA_900551305.1 uncultured Collinsella sp. | reverse complement strand
TACTATGGGTCGTCCTCCGCCTATACCTCCACCGCCGGCCGCATCGTCTTTGACGGCCAGGACATCACCGAGCTCACCACCGACAAGCGTTCGCGCGCCGGCCTGTTTCTGAGCTTCCAGGCCCCGGTCGAGATCCCGGGCGTGCCGCTGTCGAGCTTTTTGCGTGCCAGCATCGCTGGCCGCCCCGGCCTGGAGATGAAGGGCAAGGAGTTCCGCCGTCGCGTCAAGGAGCTCGCGGCCGAGCTCAACATGGACACCGCCTACCTCAACCGTGAGCTGGGCGTGGGCTTCTCGGGCGGCGAGAAAAAGAAGGTCGAGATGCTCCAGCTTCTGCTGCTGCAGCCCAAGCTCGCCATCCTGGACGAAACCGACTCCGGCCTGGACGTCGACGCCCTTTCCACCGTCAGTCACGGCATGGACGCCTACCGCAAGAGCTGCGACGGCTCCATGCTCATCATCACGCACAACACGCGTATCCTGGAGCACCTGGATGTCGACCGCGTCCACGTTATGGTCAAGGGCCACATCGTACGCGAGGACGACGCCTCGCTGATCCCCTGGATCGACAAGAACGGCTTTGAGACCTTCGAGCGCGAGGCCGCCGAGCAGCGCGCCCAGGCCGAGTCCGCCGTTGCCGAGCAGCAGGCGTAAAGGGGCGACGCAATGACCAAGAACCGCACCGAGGTCGCGGACATCGACCGCAGCCTCTACGACTTCACCTATGGCGAGGAGGGATTCGAGCGCCTCGACGCCGGCATCACGCCCGACATCGTGCGCGAGATCAGCGCCAAGAAGGACGAGCCGCAGTGGATGCTCGACCTGCGCTTAAAGTCCCTCGAGATCTTCAATCGTTTTCCCGACCCGACGTGGGGCCCCTCCATCGAGGGCCTGGACATGGACAACATCGTCACCTACGTCAAGCCCAACACCGACCAAAAGCACGACTGGGAGTCGGTGCCCGACGACATCAAGAGCACCTTTGAGCGCTTGGGCATCCCCGAGGCCGAGCGCAGCTACTTGGCGGGCGTCGGCGCGCAGTACGACTCCGAGCTCGTCTACCACAACATGCAGGACACCGCGTCCAAGATGGGCATCGTCTACTCCGGCATCGAGGAGGCCCTGCACGACCCGCAGTGGGAGCCGCTCATTCACGAGAAGTTTATGACGCTCATCCCGCCCACCGACCACAAGTTTGCGGCCCTGCACGGCGCCGTGTGGTCGGGCGGCTCGTTTGTCTACGTGCCCAAGGGCACCAAGCTCGATTTCCCGCTGCAGAGCTACTTCCGCCTCAACGCCAAGGGCGCCGGCCAGTTTGAGCACACGCTCATCATTGTCGAGGACGATGCCGACCTGCACTTTATCGAGGGCTGCTCCGCACCCAAGTACAACGTGGCCAACCTCCACGCCGGTGCTGTCGAGCTCTTTGTGGGCAAGCGTGCACACCTGCGCTACTCGACCATCGAGAACTGGTCCAAGAACATGTACAACCTCAACACCAAGCGTGCGCGCGTGGACGAGGACGGCGACATCGAGTGGATCAGTGGCTCCTTCGGCAGCCATGTGGGTTATCTCTACCCCATGAGCGTGCTCAACGGCCGCGGCGCCCGCTCGAGCTTTACCGGCATCACCTTTGCCGGCGCCGGCCAGAACCTCGATACCGGCTGTAAGGTCGTACTCAACGCGCCCGAGACCTCGGCAACCGTCGAGACCAAGGGCATCTCCAAGAGCGGCGGCATCCAGACCTTCCGTAGCTCTATCGTGGCCACGCCCAAGGCCGAGGGCTCCAAGGCAACCGTGAGCTGCCAGTCGCTCATGCTCGACGACCAGAGCCGCTCCGACACTATTCCGGCCATGGACATCCGCGCCAAGAACGTCGACATCGGCCACGAGGCCACCATCGGCCGCATCGGCGACGACAAGGTGTTCTACCTGATGAGCCGCGGCATCTCGGAGGAAGAGGCCCGCACCATGATCGTCAACGGCTTTGCCAACCCGGTCTCCAAGGAGCTGCCGCTTGAGTACGCCGTCGAGATGAACAACCTGATCAAGCTGGAGATGGAAGGAGCGATCGGATAATGAAACAGGAAACCAACACCGCTGCTACCACCCTTGAGCATGTCAACGCGATGCCGGCAGCCACTTGGGGTTGGCTCAAGATGAACCAGACCAAGCTCGAGCTTTCGGACGAGCTTTCCGCCGCTCCCGCCGAGGCCGTTGAGGTTGAGGGCTTGGAAGAGCAGTTTGCTGGCACGGCCGACGCCTTCGATACCGCCATGGACGCCATGGCCGAGCGCTTCCCCGAGCGCCGTGCCTCCGCCCCCGGCGACGCCGCCGACCGCGCCCGCATCACGCCCGAGACCGAGCTCGACGTGCCCGCCACCTCCGTCTACCAGGCCGGCGCTATCAAGCTCGAGGAGGAGCTCTCCCCTGCCGAAGCCTTCGAGACCGGCATGGGCGAGGCTGCCTGCACCTATCTGATCGACCACGCCACCAAGTGCATCGTCATCGATGTGCCCGCATACCAGCACGCCACGGTTACCGTGCGCGTGAGTGGCGCCGCCGCGGGGCCGCCCTTCGCCGCTATCGATGTCGTCGCCCGTCCGCAGGCAACGCTCGACCTCGCTCTAGCCCTGGACTCCCCCGTCAGCGGCCAAGGCGTCGTGGGCTCCGTGCTGCGCGTGTGCGCTCACGAGTACGCCACCGTCAACGTGACCTGCACACAGACGCTCGATGACAGCTGGATCGCACTCGATGACACCGGTCTATTCCTAGACGAGGGCGCGCGCGTCAACGTGCAGCACACCGTCCTGGGTGCCGGTGCCAGCGCCACCGGCCTCGCCGGCGATCTGCTGGGCGACACACGGTTTTGT
>URVK01000219.1 GCA_900551305.1 uncultured Collinsella sp. | reverse complement strand
CAGCTCCCGTCGTCCCGGTGACGGCGGCGGCAAGCGCAAATAACACACGCATCGCCCGCTAGAGCGAGGTGAACCAAGGGCCCCGAGCAACTACGCTCGGGGCCCTTTTTGTTTGCCGTATCCGATCGCTAGTTCAAATGTGATTTCCTCGGGAATGCGTCTAGAGGATGCCGTGGGCCTGTTTCCTACCATGCGGCAATGGGTCCCATGGGGTGCGCCGTGCATTTTTTGGAGTATTCTGCAGTTCGAGTTGTCTGCATATGATTTGACGTCGCCAACGGTGGCTTTCGGATATCCCTAGCGAGCGTTCTGAGTCAGATTTCGTCGTTTTCCGGAGCAGGGGCGCGTCATTCTCGCCATGTCGGAACCCAAAATGACGCAGCGCCCTAAAGGTTTGCCCGCTCGGGGTATTGCTGGCGCGGTCACGTTGCAGAATACTCCGTTTTTTGCACGGGCCAGGATGGGGTACCTCGGGAGAACACGGCGGTATCCCGTAAATATATACAATCTGTACCGTAATTTATACAAAACGAAGAGGCAGACAGCGTAGGGTTGGTGCATTGGGGTGCTTGATGCACCAAAATGGGGATCCCACGTGCCGTATACTCTGGCTGGATGTGAAAACGGCTTGACGCGTTGCCAGACGTAGGGGGAGGGTGTCTCGATGAGCGTATTCGAAATTGTGTTTAGTCCGACGGGTGGAACGCAGAAGGTGTCTGGCCTTGTGGCCGGGGCACTGGACAAGAATACCGTTACCGTCGATCTGACCGATAGCGGGCTAGATTTCAGCGCTGTCTCGATGACTGAGGACGACGTGGCCGTAATCTCTGTGCCGGCGTATGCCGGTAGAATCCCGGCTGTGGTGGCTGACCGGTTGGGCATGGTTCACGGCAACGGAGCGCGGGCCGTTCTGGTGTGCGTCTACGGAAACCGCGCGTTTGAGGACACGCTCGTAGAGCTGGAGGACGTTGCGAAGCATGCGGGATTCCGGGTGATCGCGGCAGTTGCGGCCATTGCAGAACATTCCATTGCGCGACAGTTTGCTGCCGGTCGTCCGGATGCGCAGGATGCGGCGCAGCTCGCAGAGTTTGCGCAGCAAATTCAGCAAAAGCTGTTGGCCGAGGATACATCCGAGCCCTCTATTCCCGGCAATCGTCCTTATAAACAAGCCGGAGGTCACCGCATGGCACCCGAGGCAACAGGGGATTGTGTCTCCTGCGGTGCATGCGCCGCGGCGTGCCCCGTTTGTGCTATCGACAAGGGTGACCCCAAACGAGCAGCTGGCGAGGCGTGCATCTCCTGCATGCGCTGCATTGCCGTATGTCCGCGAGGCGCTCGTAAGCTTGATCCCAACAAGCTATCCGCTGTTTCCCAGATGCTGAGCAAGGTTTGCGTCGCGCGGAAGGAATGCGAGCTCTTCATCTAGCGCAAGTGAGATTGGTGCAAACAAACCTGGCCCTTTTGCACCAAAAACGATCCGTTTTCCTCCGTTCCCAAGGGATCATGTGATCCGAAGGGGACGGAGGAAAACGGATCAAAAAGGAAAAATAGTAAGGCGCTCTTTTTCACATTGAATATTGCAATTTGGTAACGCGTTTTATCAAATATGGCATTTATCTGCGGTAATGTTCTATTTCACCGCTGAGGGTGACATTTTATACCGCCTGCCGAACCGTATGGAGACCTCACAACTTTTTAGGTCAGTGTTGTGCGTGTAGCAATTTCGCCCGGCCTCGCCTCCGGGCTGCCATGTGAGAGGGGATCTTATGGCTCGACTGCATGTAATGGAACGCAGCCACGCTCAGGCCGTCATGGACGACCTGCATGATGCGCTCGGACGTCGTCTGGCGGTGAGCTCGCTCGCCCCGTGTCCCGTGGAGTTTACGGCAGCGCTCGTCAACCTGTGCTCCACCCAGAGCTGCGGCAAGTGCACGCCCTGTCGCGTGGGCCTGAGCGCGCTGAGCGACCTGCTCGCCGATGTGCTCGAAGGGCGCGCCGATGAGTCCACGCTCAACCTGATTGAGCGCACGGCCCGCACCATCTACCTTTCGAGCGATTGCGCCATCGGCTACGAGGCCGGCGCCATGGCGCTCACGGCCATTCGCGGCTTTCGCGACGACTTTGAGCACCACATCCGCGAGCATTCCTGCGGCTTTGACCGCGAGGCCCGCGTCCCGTGTGTCTCGGGCTGCCCGGCGCACGTCGACATTCCTGGTTACATCTCGCTCGTCGAGGCAGGCCGTTATGCCGACGCCGTCAAGGTCATCCGCAAGAACAACCCGCTACCGCTCGTCTGTGGCCTGGTGTGCGAGCATCCCTGCGAGATGCATTGCCGCCGTGGCATGGTCGACGACCCCATGAACATCCTCGCCCTCAAGCGTTTTGCCGTTGAGCATAGCGACCTCAACGACCACAAGCCACATGTAGTGGACAACACCGGTAAGCGCGTCGCCGTGATCGGCGGCGGCCCGGCCGGCCTTTCCTGTGCCTACTACCTGGCCGTGATGGGCCACAAGGTGACCATTTTTGAGCAGCGCCACCACTTGGGCGGCATGCTGCGCTACGGCATCCCCAGCTATCGTCTGCCGCGCGAGCGCCTGCAGGCCGAGATCGACTGGATCTTGAGCGCCGGCATCGACGTGGAGCTCGACCACTCCGTGAGCGGCGAGGAGCTCGCCCGTCTGCGCGACGAGTTCGATGCCGTCTACCTGGCCATCGGTGCCCACAGTGACAAGAAGCTCGGCCTTCCGGGTGAAGAGGCGCCCGGCGTGGAATCGGCCGTCAAGATGCTGCGCGCCATCGGCGATGACGAGCTGCCCGACCTGAGCGGCCAGCGCGTGTGCGTCATCGGCGGCGGCAACGTTGCCATGGACGTG
>URVK01000218.1 GCA_900551305.1 uncultured Collinsella sp. | reverse complement strand
TCAGCAGTCAGGTTGTCGCCCACGTGACGACAAGCGAGACGCTCGGGGAGCACGACCGCCGCGTAGCCCGCAAGCTCATCGACCTCAACGTGCCCGAGCTCGATCGCGTAGAGTTTGACGTGAAGTGATGCCGGCGCGGGATGTTGCAAAGCGCACGTAGCAGCTCAGGGTATCGGTGCCAAAGGGATCGACTTTGACAAACGGGGCAGTTTCGTCGCAGCCGCCTTCGTTACTCGATCCCATGTCGTCACCATCGAAGAATTCCATCGCTGCCGTTTCCTTCATATTCCAGGGCGTTTGCCAAGCTCTGTCCAATTGTGACTCGCAGCTTAACAAACGCCCCTTAAGGCTAGCTTAGGCTCGCGGCAGCCAGAGCTGTTAGCCGCAAGACGCACAGGGGACGCAGGAATGCGATGATCCGTTTTCCTCCGTTCCCGGCGGATCATTTTTAGTACCTGAAGAAGCCCTCACCCACGCTTTCGCCCAGCTTACCTTCGTCGAGCATCTTTTTAAGGACGGACGCCATGGCCTTAAAGTTGTAGGGCATCATCATCTTTTTGAGCAGCGGGCTCACCAAGCCCGGCACCTTCTGATACTGCATGACGATGTTGTAGGCCGTCTGGATGCCCACCGTGTCGAACACGCGGAACGGACCTTTGGGCGCGCCGGTGCCGCGCGTCCATGCAAGGTCGATGCTTTTGGGGTCGCTCACGCCCGAGACGTACAGGTCGAGGCCCGAAAGCAGCCACGGCACCAGCATGGAATTGAGCAGGTAGCCGTTCTTTTCCTTGTTGACGGGAAGCGCCAGCATGCGGATGTCGTTGGCAAAGTCGACCAGTTCATCAAAGTAGCGCTTGTCGGTTTGGTCCTGTGCCATGACCTCGGTCATGTTGTTCTTCCAGATGGAGTTGGCAAAGTGCAGTGACAGGTACTTCTCGGGGCGGCCGGTGTACTTGGCAAAGGTGCTCGGCAGCAGCGTGGAGGAGTTGGTCACGACGACGGTCTTTTGCGGAAGGACCGGGGCGAGCTTCTTGTAGAAGTCGATTTTTGCCTGGGTGTCCTCGGCCATAGACTCGATGACCAGGTCGGCATCGGCCACGGCTTTGGCAAGATCAAGCTCCAGCTTGAGCGTGGAATAGGCACGCTCGACGGCGGCGAGTGCCGCCTCCTTCTCGAAGGGCTGATCGCTATCGGCGATACCGGCGCACCACTCGCCTGTGCCGTCCGCCATGCCCTCGATAGCAGCGATGTACTCCTCGTGCACATGATCGATCTTGGGCTGGGTGCGGCCGATGCTGCCCTCGCTGCGCAGCCAGATCGTTACATCAAAGCCGCAGTAGGCAGCCTGAAAGGCAATCTGGCTTCCCAGCACGCCGCCGCCGGCAACGCAAACGGTCTTGTAGCTCATAGGAACGGTCCTCTCTTACGTAATTCCATAGATGTGTATTTATTCAACCGTAAAGATGACGCGCGTTGGGGACGGGTTCCTTAAACGGATGGTATTTCGCGGCAAACGGCTACATATGTTCATTATCTCAGGGTTCTGAGGGCGATTTTGGTGCCACTGAGACGTCGTTTTCGGAAGTATGCGGCAAATTCCGGAACTCTCGAGCACACCCCGGTTTTCCGCCAATAAAACCGCAGGTACATGGCTTGGACATATCCGGTGTGCTCGGCCTATTCAGATTTTGCCGCATACTTCCGAAATCCAAGTTCGCAAGGGGTGATAGTTGGGGCTTGCCGCGAACAAAAGCCCAGAAAAACCGGGTGTTAGCCGGTACAGCTACCACCCGTTTGCCTCACATCTAGCCCAAAGCGGGCCGTCTACTTCTTAATGCCGCGTCCCAGGCGCTCAGCGACCGACGCCACGGCGCTCTCATCGACCGAGCCGCAGCTCACGCAGCCGTCATGGGCACGCATCTGGCCAGTGACCTCGTCCATCGCGAGCGGCGCCACCTTCTCGAGCTTAAAGCCCTTACCGGCGCGCATGTTTTCCTTGGCCACGCTGATCATGAGCTTAATACGGTTGAGCTGGTTGACCTCGGACGCACCGGGGTCGTAGTCCACCGCGACGATATTGCTCTCGGGGTGCTGACGGCGCAACTCCTTGATCACGGCCTTGCCCACCACGTGATTGGGCAGGCACGCGAAGGGCTGCGTGCAGATGATGTTGGGCGCGCCATGGTCAATCAGGTCGAGCATCTCGGCCGTGAGCAGCCACCCCTCGCCCATGTTGTTGCACACCGAAAGCACCGTGCGGGCCTTGTCGGCCATGGTACCGATGCGCTCGGGTGCCTCAAAGCGGCGGGACTTCTCGAGCATCTCCTCCACCGGCGTACGCATCCAGTCCACGAGCTTAATAAGCGCTTGCATACCAGCACGCGTGGTAGCAGAGCTTCCCAGCTCGTCCTTCTGCAGCTCGGCGTTGCTCATGGAGTACAGGAAGAAGTCAAGCAGGCCCGGTACTACGGCCTCGCAGCCCTCGCGCTCGATAACGTCGACCACGTGGTTGTTGGCCGTGGGATGGAACTTGACCAGGATCTCGCCGACCACGCCCACGCGCGGCTTGGTACCCTCGCCCACGAGCGGCATGGTATCGAACGCGCGGATGGCCTCGCGGCACAGCTTGGTGTAGTTGTGGCGGTTGAACTTGGGCGCCAGCTTGCGGGCTCGTGCCATGTACTCCTCGTAGAGCGCGTTGGCGGCACCGGGCGTGGCCTCGTACGGGCGGCAGCGATAGAGCATCTGCATCATCACGTCGCCAAAGAGCACCGCGTACACGGCCTGTTTGAGCAGCGCCGGCGTAATCTTAAAGCCGGGGTTGTCCTCGCCGAGCGCCACAGCCGAAAGCGAGATCACGGGAATCTCGGGGTGGCCGCTCTCGCG
>URVK01000217.1 GCA_900551305.1 uncultured Collinsella sp. | reverse complement strand
CGTAGACGGAGGGCTGGGCGCCGGGCGGGGGGAGGAGCCCCGCTGCGGCTACGATGGGCTGGAGCGCGTGGAGGGCGAGGAGTTCTGCTACGTCCCCGGGACCGACGTGAAGACCCTGGGCGAGATCGTCTGCCTGCTGGACAGCTTCCGCGACAGCCGCGAGACGCTCTCGGTGCCCGACCTGACGGAGGGCTCCTTCTCCAAGAAGCTGTGGAGCACGTTCCTGTCCTACTACGAGCCGGGGCACTTCGCCTACGGCCTCAGGCCCAACACCGACGAGCGCGGCTCGTTCACCGAGTTCCTGCGCACGCCCGAGCGCGGCCAGGTCTCGATCAACGTCTCGAGGCCCGGCATCACCAAGGGCAACCACTGGCACATGAGCAAGTGGGAGAGGTTCCTGGTGGTCTCCGGCACCGCGAGCATCAAGCTGAGGAAGGTGGGGGAGGACGCCGAGGGCAAGCCTTTCCCCGTCGACGAGTACACCGTCTCCGCGCCGTCGAGATGGTCCCCGGCTACACGCACTCCATCACCAACCTGTCCGACACCGAGGACCTCGTGACGGTCATGTGGGCCAACGAGCCCTTCGACCCCGAGAACCCCGACACCTACTACGAGGAGGTCTAGCCGCATGGGCAAGGACTATTCCGATATCAAATTCAAGGACGACGGTCGACTGAAGCTGCTCATCATCGTGGGCACACGCCCCGAGGTCATACGCCTGTCCGAGGTCATCAAGAAGTGCCGCCGCCACTTCGACTGCCTGCTGGCGCACACCGGGCAGAACTACGACTACACGCTCAACGGCATCTTCTTCCGCGACCTGTCGCTTGACGACCCGGACGTCTACCTGGACGCCGTGGGCGCCGACCTGGGCGAGACCGTGGGCAACATCATCGCCGCGAGCTACAGGCTCATGGTCCAGGTCCAGCCCGACGCGCTGCTGATCCTGGGCGACACCAACAGCTGCCTGTCCGCCATCGCGGCCAAGAGGCTCCACATCCCCATCTTCCACATGGAGGCGGGCAACCGCTGCAAGGACGAGTGCCTGCCCGAGGAGACCAACCGCCGCATCGTCGACGTGATCTCCGACGTCAACCTGGCCTACTCCGAGCACGCCCGCCGCTACCTGAAGGACACCGGCTGCGCCCCGGAGCGCACCTACGTCACCGGATCTCCCATGGCGGAGGTCCTGCGCGCCAACCTGGGCAAGATCGAGGCCTCGGACATCCTCTCCGAGCTCGGCCTGGAGCCCAAGCGCTACATGCTGCTGTCCGCCCACCGCGAGGGGAACATCGACACCGGCAGGCACTTCAACCCGGGGGCGAACTTCACGAGCCTGTTCACCGCGATCAACGCGCTGGCGGAGAAGTATGACATGCCGATCCTGTACTCCTGCCACCCGCGCTCCCGCAAGCGCCTGGAGGCGACCGGCTTTCAGCTCGACC
This sequence comes from uncultured Collinsella sp., assembly GCA_900551305.1. GTDB lineage: Bacteria > Actinomycetota > Coriobacteriia > Coriobacteriales > Coriobacteriaceae > Collinsella. Next base: position 1,472 of record URVK01000217.1, on the reverse strand, counting down.
CGCGCGTGCGCATGCACGAGCCCATGGGCTTCCACGACTACAACTGCCTGCAGATGAACGCCTTCGCGGTGGTCTCCGATTCGGGCACGCTGCCCGAGGAGTCGAGCTTCTTCGCATCTATCGGCCGCCCGTTCCCGGCGGTGTGCATCCGCACCTCCACCGAGCGCCCGGAGGCCCTGGACAAGGCGTGCTTCACGCTCGCCGGCATCAGCGAGCGCGGCCTGCTGCAGGCCGTCCACACCGCCGTCGAGCTCGACGCGGAGGGGTCGCTGCCCGAGGCGCCCGTCCCCGACTACGCCGACGAGACCGTGTCCACCAAGGTGGTCAAGATTATCCAGAGCTACACCGGCGTCGTGGACAAGATGGTGTGGAGGAAATCTTAGCCATGGGCGCTGGGTACAGATTGCTTGATGGTATCTCGCGAGCTTATAACAAATTGCTCTTGCTCCCTGCCCTACGTCGCTCCTTTGCATCATGCGGTAAAAACGTAACCATCGGTCGTCGTAGTGAAATTCAGGGAATTGAAAATATTTACATGGGACATGATGTATATATTGGTCCAGGAGCAACGTTTCTGACGACCCGTGCGAAGATTCATATCGGCAATTACGTCATGAGCTGGCCTCATCTCACAATTATTACTGGAGACCATCGTACAGATGTTCTCGACCGACCCATGATGACGCTTGATGAGTCGGACAAGCTTCCAGAGAATGACCAAGATGTCGTCATCGGCAATGATGTATGGATTGGTAGTGGCGTAACGATTCTTAAGGGCGTTAGAATTGCCGACCATTGTGTGATTGCAGCCGGTACGGTAGTGACAAAAGACGTTGGCCCGGAATTTTCAATCTGGGGGGGGCTTCCAGCTCGCCGTCTAAGCTTTCGGTAAGAGGAAATCAATGACTAAAGGTTATCCGCACGTCCATGCAAAGGTGCTGATGGTCGGACCCGATCTCTCTCTTCACGGCGGAATCGTCTCAGTCGTGAAAGGTTATCTAGACGCAGGTCTCCCTGAGGCATGCGATGCCTTTGAGTACCTGGGGACGGGCATCGGTTCCTCAAAGCTCGGTAAATCCGTCGCATTTTCCCGAGCGTTGATTCGCTATGCGATGATCATGCCATCCTATGACATTATTCATTTACACATTAGCGCCCGTGGCTCCTACAAACGTAAGTCAATTATGGCTCGTATGGCCCACGAAGCAGGCAAGTACGTAATACTCCACGACCACGATGGTGAGTTTAAGAAGGCCTTCGAAGAGGGTGGAGATTCCTACCGTCGTGATGTAAGAAAGACCTTTAGTATCGCCGACCGAGTTGTGGTTCTGTCGGAAGAGTGGCGCGACTACTTTTCAAAAAACGTTTGCGACCTGGAGAAGATTGACGTTGTTCATAACGGTGTCAAAGTTCCAGACCAGCCGTGCTCACCTTGTTCGCGTCAAGACGTCCTTTTTTTAGGACGTCTTGAC
>URVK01000216.1 GCA_900551305.1 uncultured Collinsella sp. | reverse complement strand
CTTCCGAGGTGCAGGATTACGCGCTGGAGGTGGCTGCCTACACGAGCGGTCGCGGGCATCTGTACCTGGAGTCCGCCGGCTATGCGGCTTGCCATGATGTCGAGCACGTAATCGAGACGGCCGCCTATGAGCCCGAGGCCGATCTGCCCAACACGCCCGACTCGGTCTTTTGCTCTCACGGCGCCGGTTACACGGTCAAATGGTACGACGTACCCGCCGCGGCGCACGTAAAGATCGATCCCGCCACCTTCCGCCCCTGGCGAGCAGCAGACGCCGAGTTTTTCGGCCACATGTGACAAAGGGACAGTTCCTTTGTCACATGCTATTGGTATAACTCGGTATAAGTTGGTATAACTATTACCAGGGTTTGCCAATCCGAGGAGGCCGACATGAATCCAAATCCCTTTAAGCCAACGGCAGGCAAGCGGCCTCCGATGCTCATTGGTCGCGAGTCGGTCATCGAAGATTTCGAGGAAGGGCTCGATAACGGCGCCGGAGCGCCGGGCAGGCTCATGCTCATTACGGGAAACCGCGGCTGCGGCAAGACAGTTCTCCTGCGGGAGCTGCAACGTCTGGCCAGCGAGCGCGGATGGGCGGTTGTCTCCGATTCCGCTTCGCTTGGCTTATGCGACCGCTTGGCCGACGCGCTTCGCTCGAATAAACCCGTTGTGACGTCAATGGAGTTCGGTCCGTCGTTTGGCCGGATGTCGGTCGAGGCGGCGCGAGCAAAGGGCGAGACGTTGCGAGGGCTGGTCAACGAGCGTCTCAAGAAGCTCAGTCCAGGCAAGGGCATACTGTTTGCGATTGACGAGGCGCAATCGGCGTCTATCGAGGAACTGGCGGCTCTTGCCGTTCTCTATCAGCAGGTGCTCGGAGACCAGGATGCTACGGGCTTGCCCGATAGCGACCAGCGCGGTCTTGCGCTGGTGTTCGCCGGCTTACCCAGTATGGTTGACGACCTGCTCGAAGAGCCGAGCGTGACGTTTTTGCGGCGTGCCCAGCAGCGTACGCTGGGGGCGATATCTTTGCCCAAGGTGCGCGATTCATATGTCCAGACGGTCAAAGACGCTGGTCTTTACGTTGACGCGGAGACAGCGGACCTTGCGGCGCGCAAGAGCATGGGGCATCCCTACATGGTTCAGCTGGTGGGCTATTACATGTGGCGGTCTGCTGTCCGGCGTGGCTCGCAGGTCATTGAAGAGCGCGATGTCGAGGATGGTCATGCGGATGCCGTCTCCGAGTTCTACGAAGCGGTTGACGCGCCCCTGTATTACGGGCTGCGCAGTCCGCAACGCCTCTTTATCGAGACTATGGCTGCTGATGAGGGTAAACCGACGCGCATGGCGGATATCATTGAGCGCTGTGATCGCACCCAGAGCTGGGCGAGTAAATATCGCGCAAGCCTGATTCGCGAGCGCGTCATCGAGGCTGCCGGATATGGCCTCGTCCGGTTTACCGTGCCCATGCTGGGCGAGTATATCCGCGACCGCATTTTATGGCACGAGTAGGGTGATAAAGGTGACGGAACAGAAGATGAGCCCGCAGGCTATCGAGGTGCGTGGCGCGCGCGTCCACAACCTCAAGGACATCGATATCGATATTCCGCTGGGAAAGCTCGTGGGTATTGCCGGCGTGTCGGGCTCGGGCAAGAGTTCGCTGGCGCTGGGGGTTCTTTATGCCGAGGGCTCGCGTCGCTACCTGGAGGCGCTAAGCACCTATACCCGCCGTCGTCTAACGCAGGCCGAACATGCCCAGGTGGACGAGGTGCTGCACGTGCCGGCGGCGCTCGCATTGCATCAGCGCCCCAGCGTGCCGGGCGTGCGTTCTACCTTTGGCACCATGACCGAGCTCAACAATAGCCTGCGTCTGCTCTTTAGCCGTTGCGCCCATCACGTATGCCCGCATTGCGGGGCGCGTTTGGAGCCGAGCCTTAACGTGGCCGCAGGCCTGTCGCTCACGTGTCCGACGTGCGGCCGCGAGTTCTACGCGCCGAGTGCCGAGGATTTGGCTTTCAATAGCGGTGGTGCGTGCCCTATCTGCGGCGGCACCGGTGTCATGCGCGAGGTGGACGAGGCGAGCCTGGTGCCCGACGAGTCAAAGACCATCAACGAGGGCGCAGTGCTTCCCTGGGGTACGCTTATGTGGGATCTGATGAAGCAGGTGGCCGGCGAGATGGGCGTGCGTACCGACGTGCCGTTTAACCAGCTCACGCCTCAAGAGCGCGACATCGTGTTCCACGGCCCGGCGGTTAAGAAGCACATTCTTTACGTTCCCAAAAACGGCGAGGGTGCCACGCCGCTCGACTTCACCTATTACAACGCCGTCTATACCGTCGAGAATGCGCTCGCCAAGGTCAAGGACGATAAGGGCTTAAAACGCGTTGCGCGCTTTTTGCGCGAGGGCCCATGCCGTGATTGCGACGGTACGCGTCTCTCCGAGGCTGCGCGCCAGCCCCAGGTGCGCGGTATCAATCTGTCACAGGCGGCGGCCATGACGCTTGGTGATGCGATTGAGTGGGTGCGCGGGGTGCCCGCATCCTTGCCGCCCGAGATGCGGCCCATGGCAGCGGATATCTGCGATTCGTTTTTGGGCACGGCTCGTCGTCTGGTCGACCTGGGTCTCGATTACCTTTCGCTCGATCGCGCCGGTGCCACGCTCTCCACGGGTGAGCGTCAGCGCGTGCAGCTCGCCCGCGTGGTGCGACGGGTGTGCTTTATGTACTGGACGAGCCCTCAATTGGCCTGCATCCTGCCAATGTCGACGGATTGGTGGGTGTGATGCGCGACCTAGTGGGCGACGGCAACACCGTGGTTGTTGTCGACCACGATACGCGCGTGTTGGCGGAGGCTGATTATCTGGTTGAGATGGGCCCCGTTGCCGGAGCAGGCGGCGGCAATGTGATCGCCGCTGGTACGGTT
>URVK01000215.1 GCA_900551305.1 uncultured Collinsella sp. | reverse complement strand
AGCGCAGCCTCGCATCAGCCCAGGCAAACCTCGACCAGGCGAACGCCAAGGCCTCCAGTCGCACGGTCACGGCCCCGAGCTCGGGTAGCATCGTGGAACTCAATGCCAAAGTGGGCGCCACGGTTACAGGCGGCATGATCATGGGCGAAAGCGATACGAGCGGCGGCAAGCAGTGCATGCAGATCGCCGACCTATCCAAGATGAAGGTGACCGTGCAGGTGGGCGAAAAGGACATCGCCAAGATCGCCGTTGGGCAGAGCGCCAACGTCACGTATCCCGCGTTTCCCGATATCGTGAGCCAGGGCACCGTCACGGCTATCGCGTCGGTGGCAAACTCTGACGCCGCCAACGGTGGCGGCGGCAGCGTAACCTTTAACGTCGACATTCTCATAGAGGCGCCCGACGCGCGCCTGAAGCCGGGCATGACGGCCGAGGTATCGGTGGTGACCGAGCAGCTCGACGACGTGGTGATGGTGCCGACGATGGCGCTCATGACCGAAGACGGCGAACACTATTATGTCAACGTGGCGACTGATGACGAGGGCAAGCAAACCCGTCGCGTGAAGGTGACCGTCGTGACGCAAAACGACAACGAAGCCGTAGTCGGCAAGACACAGGTCAAGCGCGACGACCAGGGCAACGAGATCAACCCCAACGTGCCGGTTACCAAGCTGCGCGATGGCGACACCCTCGTCATGGACACCGGAGCGGACGCAACGGCTGACGGCGGCTACAACGCGAATTCGGGCAGCATGTCTGCCGACGAGGGTATGTAATGCGTCCCATCATCGACATCCGCAACGTGCACCGCATTTTTGAGAGCGAGGCGGGTTGCGCCCACATCCTGCACAACGTGAGCCTGGCGGTAGAACCCGGCGAGTTCGTCGCCATTACCGGCCCTTCGGGCTCGGGCAAGTCAACGCTCATGAACATCCTAGGCTGTCTGGATAAGCCGACGGCGGGCGACTACTACCTGCAAGGGCTCAACGTGGCCGAGCTTGACGATGACAAGCTCACCGAAGTTCGCGCCCTGAGCATTGGCTTTGTCTTTCAGAGCTTCAACCTGCTGCCGCGCCTGTCGGTTATCGAAAACGTGATGCTGCCGCTGGCCTACACCAATGTACCCCGTAGCCAGCGCGAAATGCGCGCCGTGCACGCGCTGCAGGCTGTCACACTACCGGTTGACCACTGGGACCACCGTATATCCGAGCTCTCGGGCGGCCAGATGCAGCGCGTCGCAATCGCGCGCGCCCTCGTCAATGACCCGCCCATCATTCTGGCCGAGGAGCCGACGGGAAACCTGGACTCCGCTACCGGAGCGCTTGTGATGGAGACCTTCCATAAGCTCCAGAAGCGCGGCAAAACCATCGTGCTTATCACACACGACCCCGGCATCGCCGCCGAGGCCGACCGTGCCGTGACCATCCGCGACGGTCGCATTCACGACGGCGCGTATATTCCACATGCACCGCGGACCCTACGCAGCGTTGTAGATAGCCTGCCCATGATTTCCGCCTCCACCAACCCGCCGAAAGGAGTGGTGGCATGAGCGCCAGCGATCTCATCCAGGAAGCCCTTCACTCGCTCGAAGCCAACAAGGGGCGCAGCCTGCTCACCATCCTGGGCATTGTCATCGGCATCGCCTCGGTTATCGCCATGACTTCGCTCATCGGCGGCATCCAAAACAGCCTGGTCAACAGCCTGGGCCTCAATGCGGCACGCATGGTTCAGATCTATTCGTCGCAAGAACTCACCGAGTCCGACATCGAGAAGCTTCAAAAACTGGTGCCGCAGATAGAGCAGATCGGCATTGTCGACAGCGCGTATACCGAGTACAAGACCGGCAATAAAAGCTATACCGTCATGGCACAGGGTGTCGATAGTGACATGCTTGACGCCGTGGGGGCCAGCAAGCTCGTTGCGGGGCGTACCTATTCCCAGGCCGAGTCTCAATCAGGCTCGCGCGTGGCGCTCATCAGCCGCGGCGGCGCCGATCAGCTGTACGGCAACGAACAGGATGCGCTGGGGAAAACCATCAAGGTGTCCAACGGCGAGGTGCAGATTGTAGGCGTGATTGATGGCGGCAGCGACTCCATGGGCTCTCTCACGCTGTATATGCCACGCGAAACCATCTCAGGTCTGTTTGGCGACGAGAATCCCTCATTCCCCAGCGTGATGGCACTTGCCGCCGAGGGCACGGACATGGATGAGCTTTGTAAGACCATCGAGTCCAAGGTGCGCGCGATGAAGGGCATCGAGGAGGAGGATGAGTACGACAGTGTATCGGCGACATCCATGAAAAGCGCCATCGATGCACTCAACTCCTTTATGGGCGCGTTCTCGCTCATCATGGGTGCTGTCGCCAGCATCTCGCTGCTTGTCGGCGGTATCGGCATTATGAATATGATGCTTACCAACGTAACGGAGCGCATTCGCGAGATCGGCATCCGCCGCGCTCTGGGCGCCAGTCGTCGCGATATCACCGCGCAGTTTTTGGCCGAGTCTTCGGCGCTGTGCGTCACCGGCGGACTGTTGGGTGTCCTGATTGGCTATCTGCTGGCCTGGGCTCTTGCGATGTTTGCCTCCGGATCCGGGATTCTTGGCGAGCTCGGTGCCAGCGGGCAAATCACACCGAGCTTTTCAATCGCCACGGTATTGCTGGCCTTCGCCGTCTCCGTCGGCATCGGCGTAATCTTTGGCTTCTACCCCGCTCGCCGCGCGGCAAAGCTCGACCCGGTGGAGTGCCTACGCTACCAGTAAGCCACCGCCAACAAGTTGCGGTGAATTAGGGACTAAATATGCTATCTAGCAGCAAAAACAGACACTATTTCACCGCAACTTATTGAAGGGCTGCTTGCGCCAGTTCCGGGCGTCGTCCTCGAGCTATTGGCGGATGACGGTCTTGTACGGTTCGAGCTTGCTCGGGGCGC
>URVK01000214.1 GCA_900551305.1 uncultured Collinsella sp. | reverse complement strand
TCACCACCTCGGGGCCGCCCACGGAGGCGTCGACGACGAGCAGCGCCACGTCGGCGCGGTCGATGGCGCGCAGGCCGCGGACCATGGAGTAGTACTCGATGTTCTCGTACACGGTGCTCTTCTTGCGAATACCCGCGGTGTCGACCATGCGGTAGTGCTTGCCGTCGCGCTCCACGACGGTGTCGATGGCGTCGCGCGTCGTGCCGGCAATGTTGGACACTATAGAGCGGTCGGCACCCAGGATGCGGTTGAACAGCGACGACTTACCGGCATTGGGGCGGCCGATGATGGCGACGTTCAGCGCGTCGGGGAACTCATCGGCGACCTCGTCCTCTTCCTCCGGAAGCAGGGCCACGATGTCATCGAGCAGGTCGCCCGTACCATGGCCGTGCAGGGCCGAGAGCGGCGTGGGCTCACCGATGCCGAGCGAATAGAACTCCCAGATGCTGTCGTTCTCGCGATCGGGGTTGTCGAGCTTGTTCACCAGCAGAAAAACGGGCTTGTCGCAGCGCTTGAGCATGCGGGCGACCGATTCGTCCTCCTCGGTGACGCCGGTGCGGCCGTCGACCACAAACAGGATGACGGCGGCTTCCTCGGCGGCGGCGAGTGCCTGGTCGCGGATGGACGTGGCAAACACGTCATCGCTCTTGAGCGGCTCGATGCCGCCCGTGTCGACGATGGTGAACTCGCGGCCGTTCCAATCGGCCGTGTGATACGAGCGGTCGCGCGTGACGCCGCGGGACTCGTGGACGATGGCGTCCGAGGTCTGGGCCAGGCGGTTAACGAGCGTGGACTTGCCCACGTTGGGGCGTCCGACGACGGCGACGATAGGTTTCATCTGCTCTCCTTTAATGGGTAGGGTCAGCGGAATTAGTAGAGTCGGCAGGCACAATGCCAAGGATGTGCTCCAGGGTATCGATCAGCTCATGCGGCATGGTCGACACCACATGAACCTCGGCGCCGCGACTGGTAAGGCTTGCGAGTAAATCGTCACGATGATACTCGTCAAGCGTCATGCCGTCAGCGTTGAACATGAGCTTAGGCACAAAGAGCATAACCCCCGACAGGTCTTGCGGCAGCTGCTCCAGGATATCGCTCGCGACGATGAGGCCGGTCACGTCCACGTTACCGCCAAAGTAGCGGTTTTTAATGGCCGTGACGGTGCCGGCAAGGCCCTGTGGAGACTCCACGAAGCGCGCCACGGTATCGCGTGCGCTGGCGCCCGAGAGACATATCAGGTGTTGGTCGCGGGCGGTCATAGCCTTGCGAACGCGGGCAAGGCGCTCGGCGTCGGCGGCAAGGACATCGTCTGTCTCGTCCAGATACGAGCGGATCATGCCGATGCCGTCGTAGTACTGCGGGTAGCCGTCGTAGAAATCGGCCTCGGGCGGCTCGATGCCGGCGTCCAGGTAGAATTCGTCGCTCATCTGAAAGGTGTGGCGACCAAAGCGCTCGTACGCGCGGTCCTGGAAGGGTCGGATCATGGCAATGGTTTCGCGCGCGAGCTCGGGCTTGTCGCTGTAGGACCAGCTAAAGCGGTTCTGGTGCTTGGTAAAACCGAGCGGCACAATGCCCAGGCTCGTGATCTGCTCATGTTCCTCGCAGTAGCGCAGGGTCTTTTCCAGCTCCTCGCCGTCGTTCATGCCGGGGCACAAAACAATCTGCGCGTGGATTTCGATGCCGGCTGCCATGATGGACTCGAGCACGTCCATGCCGCGCTGGGCGTTGCGGCCCATCATACGGCGGCGGACATCGGGGCTCACGGCATGGACCGACACGTTCATCGGACTCATGTTGCGGTCGATGACGTTTTGCACGTCCTCGTCGGAAAGGTTCGTGAGCGTGACAAAGTTACCCTGCAAAAAGCTCAGGCGGTAGTCGTCGTCGCGAATGTAGAGCGTGGAGCGGCCGCCCTTGGGCAACATGGTCATAAAGCAGAACACGCAGGCGTTCACACAGGTACGCATGCCGTCAAAGATGGGGCCGTCGAACTCAAGGCCCCAGTCCTCTCCCGGGAAGCGGTCGAGCTCCACGGGAGTGACAGTGCCGTCGCGCGGATCGAATACCTCCAGCTCGACGGTGTCGTCGTCTGCTTCCCAAAGCCAGACGATCATGTCGGTGAGTTGCTCGCCGTTGACCGTGAGCACGCGCATGCCCGGCTCGATACCCACATCCCATGCGGGCGATTCGGGACGCACGTTCTTAACGAGCGCGCCCTCACCCGGCTCGGGGTCGCGGCTGCGCCCGTAATCGGCCACCTCGGCGGCGTATGCGGGTACGGTCTGGTCCATGATTAGCGGCAAAGCTCCTTGATGCGCGCAACGGCGCGTTCGATGTGTTCTTGTGGGGTGGAGGCTCCGGCGGTGATACCGATATGGCGCGCGTCGGTAAACCACGCGGCCTCGAGCTCGGAAGCTTCCTCGATATGATGCGTGTGCTCGCAGACGTCAGTGCAGATCTGTGCTAAGCGGCGGGTGTTGCCCGAGTTCTTTCCGCCCACGATGACCATGCAATCACAGCGGTTGGCAAGTGACGCGGCTGCCTGCTGGCGCTCGCTCGTGGCAGCGCAGATGGTGTTGATCACACGCAGTTCCTGCACGCGCGGGGTGATGGAGGCCACAACCTCGGCGAGGTTCTGCGCGGTTTGGGTGGTCTGCACAACCAGGCCTACCTTGCCCTTGAGCGGCAGCTCGTCCGCATCGGCGGCGCAGCTCACGACCTGCGCGTCATCGCCGGCGTGGCCCAGGATGCCCTCGACCTCGGGGTGACCCGGCTCGCCTACGACCACCACGCGGTAGCCCTCGCGCACTAGGCGCTCGGCCGCCACATGGACCTTCTTCACGTAGGGGCAGGTGGCGTCGACCACGGTAAGGCCGCGCTCGCGAGCGGCGTCAATGACCTGCGGCACCACACCGTGCGCGCGAATGATCACGGTGCCCGATGCGGCGTCGTCCAA
>URVK01000213.1 GCA_900551305.1 uncultured Collinsella sp. | reverse complement strand
ATGACCGTCGGGCCAGACCCGGCCGCCCCCCGAGGCCGCCGATAACGCTCGCCAACGCGCCCTCCATGCCGGCGATGGCGATGACCACCTGTGCCTGGGCAAGTTCCTCGGCATGCGCGAGTAGGCGGTGCAGGCCGGCGACGCCTACGTCGTAGAGGCGGTCGACCTCGTTGCCATAGAACTCGGCCGTCAATGCGGCTTCCTCGGCGACGGGCAGGTCGCTCGTGCCGGCGCAGGCGACGACGATGCGTCCGTTGCCAGTGGGGGAGGGCTTGCCTCCCACGAGGGCGAGCTGTGCGTCCGGGACATATCCCAGGTCGATGCCGTTGTCGAGGAGCTCCGAGGTGCGGTCTGCCTTTTCGGCGTCCAGGCGCGTGACCAGGATGCGCTCCTGGCCGGCATCGTGCAGCGCTTCGATAATGGCGGCAATCTGCTCGGCGGTTTTACCGGCGCCGTAGACAACCTCGCCGGCTCCCTGGCGCACCCCGCGCGAAAGATCGAGCTGCGCAAAACCCAGATCGGCGGTCGGCGCCGTCTGGATGCGCGTAAGCGCGTCGGCAGGGGCGACTGATCCGCCGGCAACATCGCTCAGCAGCTGCTCAAGATCTCGCTTATCCATATATGTTCCCTTCGACGGCGCAAAGTCTAGCACTCAAAGGGTATGTTTCCGAACACTAAGACAAAATTGTTCGGAAACTATAGGACAGACTGATTCAATTGTTAGATGGATCGGCTAGTCGCGCAGGATGATGTCCATGGCGAGCATCAGGTTGCGCTCGTCGATGGCAAACGGGGCGGCCTCGCGCGTCTTGGGCTTGGCGCAAAACGCGATGCCCGTGCCCGCGGCCTGAATCATGGGGATGTCGTTGGCGCCGTCGCCGATCGCGACGGTGTGGGCCATGTCGACACCGCACTCAACCGCCCAATCCAGCAGCTGGATGAGCTTGGACTCCTTGGTCACAATGTCTGCCGCCAGCTTACCGGTGAGCTTGCCGTCCACGACCTCCAGGCGGTTAGCGAGGCAAAAGTCGATGCCCGCGGCGGCCACGATCTTGTCGGCGATTTCGTGAAAGCCACCACTTACCACGCCGACCTTCCAGCCCTTGCTGTGCGCCGATCGCACAAGCTCCAGCGCGCCGGGGGTAAACGTCACGCGCGCAAAGGTGCGCTCGAACACGCTCTCATCCAAGCCGGCAAGCAGCCCCACGCGTTCCTCGAGCGCCTGCTTAAAGTCAAGCTCGCCGCGCATGGCGCGTTCGGTGATCTGTGCAACTTGCTCGCCTACGTTGGCCTCCTCGCCCAACAGGTCGATGACTTCCTGGTTGATGAGCGTGGAGTCGATATCCATAACGATGAGGCGTGCGGTCATGGCGAGCCTTTCCGAGTGCAGTTGTATTGGGCACATTGTCGCACGCGGCGCGCCTTGGCGACGGCCAGGCCGCGTCAATTGTTTCGTCTCCGTCAAGTCTTTGGACAAGAGCTATTTTTTCGCGGCACATCGACACGGGTGCGATAAGATAGAACGCCATGTCCGGCTGCGCGGTTTACGCAGGCTGGGCAAATCTGTACGACGCCGCCCGGAACGACACGGGGCGGCACAGATCCATAAAGGAGGATCACTGGTATGAGCCAGACCCGTCCCATCGATGAGCATTCCATGCACACCCGTACCTGCGGCGAGCTTCGCTTCGAGAACGTGGGCGAAGAGGTCACCCTCACCGGTTGGGTGAGCCGTCGCCGCGACCACGGCGGCCTTATCTTCTGCGACCTTCGCGACCGCGAGGGCATCACGCAGCTCACCTTCGACCCCGAGCACTCTGACGGCGACGCCTTTAAGATCGCCGAGACCATGCGTCCCGAGTGGCCCATCAAGATCCACGGCGTCGTGCGCGCCCGTGGCGAGGAGACCACCAACGCAAAGCTCGCGACCGGCGAGATCGAGGTCCTGACCGACCACGCCGAGGTCCGTCACCCCGCCGTTCCAGATCGAGGACGGCATCGAGACCAGCGAGGACACCCGCCTGCGCTATCGCTATCTGGACCTCCGCCGTCCCGAGATGATGGCCAACCTCAAGCTGCGCTCCGACTTCACCTTTGCCATTCGCGAGGCGCTGCACAACCGTGAGTTCATGGAGGTCGAGACGCCCTCCCTGTTCAAGTCCACGCCCGAGGGCGCCCGCGACTTCATCGTCCCCAGCCGCATCCAGCCGGGTAACTTCTACGCCCTGCCGCAGTCCCCGCAGCTCCTGAAGCAGCTGCTCATGGTCGGTGGCGTTGAGCGCTACTACCAGGTCGCCAAGTGCTTCCGCGACGAGGACCTGCGTGCCGACCGTCAGCCCGAGTTCACCCAGGTCGATATCGAGATGTCCTTCGTGGACCAGAACGATGTCATGAGTGCACTCGAAGAGGTCCTGGCCGATGCCTTCGGCCGCATGGGCGTCGAGATGCCCACGCCGCTGCGTCGTATGAACTACTGGGAGGCCATGGACACCTATGGCTCCGACAAGCCCGATACCCGCTATGGCATGCACCTGGTCGACCTGACCGACATCTTTGCCAACTCCAAGTTCAAGGTCTTTGCGACCGCCGCGAACGAGGAGGGTTCTGTCGTCAAGGCCATCAACGCCAAGGGCGCCGGTGCCTGGGCACGTGCCAAGATCGATAAGCTCTCCGGCGTGGCCTCCACGTTTGGCGCCAAGGGCCTGGCATGGATCGCCTTCCGCGAGGACGGCTCCATCAACAGCCCCATCGTCAAGTTCTTCTCGGACGAGGAGATGGCGGCTCTGCGCGAGCGCATGGACGTCGAGCCCGGCGACCTTGTGATGTTCGCCGCCGGCCCGCGCCTGCTCTCCGACGAGATCCTGGGCGGCATGCGCTCCCACATGGCCAACGCGCTCGAGATCAAGCGCGAGGGTCACGATTTCCTGTGGGTCGTCAACTTCCCGCTGTTCCACTGGGACGAGGACCGCAAGGCCTATGCCGCCGAGCACCAGCCGTTCACCCTGCCGACCGAG
>URVK01000212.1 GCA_900551305.1 uncultured Collinsella sp. | reverse complement strand
TCCAAGAAGTACCCGCCGTTCTACCGCGAGACGGGCTACGGCTCTGTCGATGGCCTGTGCGGCGCGAACTGCAAGCACGACTTCGGCATCTACGTGGAGGGCCAGCAGCTGCGGTACGAGCGCGATCCAGATGGCGGCGACGAGAAGCGCGAGGAGCGATACCAGGCAGAGCAGAAGCAGCGCGAGCTTGAGCGCGGCATACGCGCCGCCAAGCGCGAGGCAACGGCCCTGGAGGCCGCCGGGCTCGACAACACCAAGGAGCGCCTGCGCCTGGGCAAGCTGCAGAAGCGCCAGCGCGAGCACATAGCCGCCCATCCCTACCTGTCCCGCGAGCGCACGCGCGAGGCCGCCGTGGAATCGAAGGAGCGCATCTACCCGCTTGCCACGGACAAGACCTGGGTGCGCGAGAAGTTCATGCCGGGCAAGGGCGCGGGCACCGCCGCAGACGTGAGCCGCCGCGCCGTGAACGGCAGGGCCTACCACGACAAGGTGGCGTCCCTTCCCATCCCGAAGCGCGCAAGCGAGGCCGTGTACGCCGAAAGCCGCCGCATCCTGCGCGACCGCGACGGCACGGGCTACGAACGCATGTCCGTCGTGTCGTGGAAGAAGGGCGAGCGCGTCACCGACACCTTCGGGCACGGCCTGAAGAGCCAGGCGTGCGGCCTGACCGCCAAGCAGGTGGAGGCGTGCAGGCGCACCAAGGGCGGCGTGGTGCTGATCCACAACCACCCCATGAGCTCGCCGCCGTCGTGGACCGACATTCGAACGGTGGCGGAAAACGACTGGGTGCGCAGCTCGGTGGTGGCGTGCCACGATGGTACAATCTACGAAATCAAGGTGAACGACCGCAGCGTCGTACAAGCGTACGAGGAGCTGCGAGAGCTGGCGAAAAGAGAGTGCCCGAACGTGGGCGGCGACGTTATCGACCAGCTTGCCACCGAAATGCTCTACGAGCGAAACGAGGAAGCGAAATGGTTCAGGCTGACAAAAAAGAAGTGACGCCAGAGGACTGGGCGCTCGTCATAGATGACAGCGCCTCCGAGTCGAAAGCCGCCGAAAAGCTGACCAAAGAAGAGCGCGAGGAGCTTTTTGCCAAGTCCCGCAAGGTTCTGCGCGACGCGGGGCTGATGAAGTAGACCAAGCGACAACCGAGTAGACGCACGGCATCAAGGCCGCCCATCACGGGCGGCCTTTTCTTTTGCCTGGCGACACCTCGGGGAAGATGCGGTCACGCGATGGGGCGGCGACAACGGCCCCGCACGCGACCGCGGCGACAACGGCGGGCCATCCAAGCGCGCAGGGAAGCGCGAAAACCAAACACGGAAGGAGCAAGCGATGGCGGACGACAACAAGCCCCAAGGCAACGAGGGCGGCGACAACGGCCAGCAGACCGGACCGGCGAAGGAGGTCGTGTCCTACGCGAAGTACAAGCGCGAGACCGACGAGTACCAGGAGCAGGTGAAGGCCCTCAAGGCCGAGCTGGAGCAGCGCGACAAGCAGATCGAGGAGTTCACCTCCAAGGCGGGCAACGCCGAGGAGCTGCAGGCCGCGCTCGACAAGGCCAAGGCCGACAACGAGGCGTACAAGGCCGACGTCGAGAAGCGCGAGGCCGACATGCGCCGCGACTTCGCCATCGACACCAAGCTGGCGCAGATGGGGGTGCGCAACGCCAAGGCGGCGCGCGCGATCATCCCGAACATCGCTGACGCGAAGCTGGACGAGCAGGGCAACCTCACGGGCATCGACTTCGAGGCCCTGAAGAAGGATAACGCCTACATGTTCACCGACCAGCCCCGCGAGAGCGCGGGCGGCGACCCCAAGGGCGGCGCAGGTTCCGACGGCCTGGCCGACTTCCGCGCAGCTTTCGGACTCACCGACGAATCTTCAAAGGAGTAAATCATGCCAAACAGCATCGAACTGCCCAAGGGCTACGAGAACGTGCTCATGGAGGCGTACCGCAAGGAATCCCTGACCGCAGTGCTTGAGAGCGCCGCGCCGCAGGGCAACATCGCGCAGATGGAGCAGATGGGCGAGTTCTACTATCCCGTCTACTCCATGGGCGGCCTGGGCGACGTGCAGGCCAACGGGCGACTGCCGCAGAACAGCGGCGCGTCCCTGACTTGGAAGCCCATCAGCGCCAACTACGACCGCGGCACCATCCTGGAAATCGACCAGAAAGTGGACGCCCAGTCCTTCAATCTGGCGTTCGGCAACGCCGCCGCGCACTTCAACCGCACCAAGGTGGTGCCCGAGGGAGACGCGTTCGTGTTCTCCACGCTGTGCGCAGGCACCGGCATCACCAAGGAGCAGAAGACCTACGCCGACGGCGCGGACATGCTCAAGGGCCTGAACGCTGCCATGTGCGACATGGACGAGAAGGAGGTGCCGGAAGAGGGCCGCGTGCTGTTCATCACCCCCACCCTGCTGGGTATGGTGAAGGACCTGGACACCACCAAGTCCCGAGAGGCGCTGGACGGCTTCTCCTCCATCGTGAAGGTGCCGCAGTCCCGCTTCTACAGCGCCATCGACCTTTTGGACGGCACCACCAGGGACGAGGAGATCGGCCACTACAAGAAGGGCACCGGCGCGGTGGACATGAACTTCCTCATCGTCCACAAGGACGCCGTGGTGCTGCGCTGGAACTTCGCGCACGGCAAGGTCATCGACGCCGAAGACAACCAGCAGGGCTTCGGCCACCTGTTCAAGTACCGCAAGTACGGCGTGTGCGGCGTCCGCGAGAACCTGGCGCACTACATCACCGCAGGCATGAAGGCCGCGTAGGAAGGAGGCGCGACATGCGCACCGTTGGACTGGCCTTCGAGAAGGAGGCCCCGAAGAAGGCCAAGCCCGCCAAGGGCAAGGCGGAAAAGCCCGAGGCGAAGGCCGCAGACGAGCAGCCCGCCAAGGGCAAGGCGGAAAAGCCCGAGGCGGCCGAGGACGATGGAAACTAGAGCCCCGACCCACGAGGACTACCTGGCAGCCGGGCGCGGGGAGCTGTCCGCCGAGGAGTTCAAGGCGGCGCTCCCCCACGCCACGGCA
>URVK01000211.1 GCA_900551305.1 uncultured Collinsella sp. | reverse complement strand
ATGGACATCTGCCCAGCTCAAGGACGTCAGCCTGCGCCTGATGTAGGCAAGCGGCTACATATTGCCTGTAACGAGGGAAGGACGCGTGCCTTCCCTCGTTTTTTATGCGCCGAGGTTGTGGGGGCGTGGGATGACCGGACGTCGCGGAAAGCCCGGCCCAGTTTCCTACAGTGAGTCTCTCTGAACGAGCTGCATGTGCATGACGGTGGTGGTGGGCGCGGCGCCGTTGATCATATCGAGCGCAATGCCTGCGGCCATGCGGCCTTCCTCGCGAAGCGGCTGACGAATGGTCGTCAACGCGGGGACGCTGCGAGCTGCAACCTCGTGGTCATCGAAGCCTACGACCGAAACGTCTTTGGGTACGCTAATTCCCGCTTCGTTGAATGCAGCGATAACGCCGGTTGCGATACGGTCCGATCCGCATAGCACGCCGTCGGCATGTATTTCGCGCGCGAGCAGCCGCCGCGTGGCTTGGTAGCCGTCTCCGCTGCTCCATCCGGTATAGATGACATTTTCATCCGGAAGGCTTTCGCCCAAAATTGCACGGTAGCCGCGAAGGCGGTCGACGACGGCGGGGTTATCCTGCGGCCCCAGCACGGCAACGATGTCCTTGCGTCCGCGATCTTTCATAGCGAGCGCCGCAAAACGTCCGCCCTCTTCGTCGTCGGAGTAGACCGTCGAGAACACATCGCGATAGGGGTGGCCCTCGAGCTGACCGCACAACACGGTGGGTACGCCCAGCTCGCACAGCACCTCGAGCAGCTCGCTGCCCTTGTAGGGCGAGACGTCGATGACGGCGTCAAACGAGCGACGCTCAAAATGCTCGCGTGCGCGATTGCGCTCATGCGAGGAAGATGCCTGCAAGATCACGGGTAGGTAAGACGACTCCGAAAGTTCCTCGGTAATGCCGCTTAAAAACTCACTGTAGGTGGGATCGCTAAACAGCTCGCTCAAAGGCTCGGTAACCAGTACGGCGATAATTTCCGTGCGTCCGACGGCGAGTGCCCGGCCGCGTGCGTTGGGTACAAAATTGACTTCCTTGGCAGCCGCGCGGACGCGCTTTTTAGTTTCCTCGCTAATGCGGGGGGAGTCGTTGAGGGCACGCGATGCCGTGGAGCGTGAAACACCGGCAGCTGCAGCAACCTCGGCAAGCGTCGGTGCGGTGCGAACTGGTTGGGTCATGGCGTCTCCTGGAAAATGCGGTCGATGTTGTCACTGATGCGGGCTGGTGCGGATACAGCTTACTATAGTGCGCCTGAACAGCGTTCATGGTATCCGGTGACCGGTGTCGTGTTGCAATCAAGCTGCGACTGAGCACGGCATGCATGGGCGAGGCATAAGCAGGCGCGACAGTTGCCTGTGAGTTCAAGAACGATGCCCTGTGCTGTGTACCTAAGCTTAGGGTGACATAAGTAGCATGGTTGTACAACCGGTTGCACAAAGAAGCACTACGATGACGAAGGAGCATCACCATGGACGCCATTAACGATTGGGAAAACCAAGCGCTCACCCACAGGAACCGCCTGACACCCCATGCGTACTTTATGGGTTATGAGACTGCCGATCTCGCCGCTACGTACAGCCGCGAGCTGTCGCGCGGATTTGTCCAGCTGTCCGGCTCGTGGCAGTTCCGCCTTTTTGAGGGCCCCGCGGCCGTCTCCAACGAGGCGCTTTGCACGTACGAGCCCGAGTGGGATCACGTGGAGGTTCCACACCTGTGGCAGGTAGACGGCTATGGCAATCTCGCCTATACCGACGAGGGCTTCCCGTTCCCGGTGGATCAGCCGTTTGTTCCCTCCGATGACCCCACGGGCGTCTACCAGCGCATCGTCAAACTTCCTGCCGTGCCTGCCGGTGCTCGCGAGATCATTCGCTTCGACGGTATCGAGAGCTACGGCGAGCTGTATGTCAACGGCAAGTTTATCGGCATGACCAAGGGTTCGCGCCTGTCCGCCGAGTTTGACGTGACCGACGCGCTCGTCGAGGGCGACAACCTGTTTGCGGTCAAGGTTCTGCAGTACAGCGATGGTAGCTACATCGAGGACCAGGACATGTGGTGGGCATCGGGCATCTTCCGCGATGTGTACCTTATGCAGCGTCCCGCCGCGCATCTGGTCGACTTTAGGTTCCGCACGCACCGCGAGGGCGATGCCGCCCTGATCACGCTCGATACGGTTGCCGAGGGCGCAAGCCGCGTTGTGTATACGCTCAGCGATGGCCAGAACGTGGTGGCTACGGGTGAGTGCGTCGATGGCCATGCCGAGTGCAGCGTTGCCGATGCCCACTTCTGGAACCCCGAGGACCCCTTCCTCTATGACCTGACGTTTGAGGTCTACGACGGCGACGAGGTCAGCGAGTACGTTCCACATCGCCAGGGTCTTGCCGAGGTGACGGTCGAGGGCAATCATATCTACCTCAACGGCACCTACTTTAAGATGCATGGCGTCAACCGCCACGACCACGACGACCACAAGGGCCGCGCCGTGGGCCTCGAGCGCATGCGCCGCGACCTGGAGCTCATGAAGCAGCACAACATCAACGCGGTGCGCACGTCCCACTACGCCAACGACCCGCGCTTCTACGAGCTGTGTGACGAGTACGGCATCATGCTGGTCGCCGAGACCGATATGGAGAGCCACGGCTTCGAGAATATCGGCAATATCGCCCTGGTCACCGACGACCCTGCCTGGGGGTCGGCCTACGTCGACCGCGTTGAGCGCCTGGTGATGCAGGAGCGCAACCACGCGTGCATCATCATGTGGTCGATGGGCAACGAGAGCGGCTATGGCTGCAACATCCGCGCGATGTACGCCAAAGCTCACGAGCTCGATGGTCGTCCGGTCCACTACGAGGAGGATCGCAACGCCGATACCGTCGACGTCATTTCCACCATGTACTCCCGCGTGTCGCAGATGAACGACTTTGGCGAGCATCCGTTCCCCAAGCCGCGCATCAACTGCGAGTACGGCCACTCTATGGGTAATGGTCCCGGAGGCCTGTCCGAGTACCAGGAGGTCTTCGATCGCTGGGATTGCATCCCGCCCGCCTC
>URVK01000210.1 GCA_900551305.1 uncultured Collinsella sp. | reverse complement strand
GGTGCCGACGGCCGGCTCGCTACCGCCGCCAAGAATACCCGAGATTGAATAGCCCAGCATGAGCGCCTTCTCGTCCTTATCCGCAACGCGGAGCGACGCGCCAAAGGGCATGCCCCAAACGGCGAACGTCGCCATCGTCGCGGCGATCAGGATGCACGAATCCGTTCCCACACTCATGAACTGCGCGTAGGCAAGCGATAGGACAACGTTGCTGACGCCGGCGATCTTTAGGAACTCCCAGCCCGCGGCAAGCCCCATGAGCGTGAGCAGCGACACGATGCCACCGGAATTGCCAAGCATAAACATAAGCTGGCCCAACAGCATGCCCAGATAGCTGCCCGCCGGCGCCGTAATACACAGCGAAACCGGAACCATGACAAGCATGGTCGCAAACGGAACGAACGAAAACGCCACGGCCTTAGGGATAACGCGCTGAAAGAAACACTCCACTCGCCATAGCACGGGCACCGAGATGAGAACCGGAATAACAGTCGTCGTGTAATCGTTGACCGGCGCGGGAAGCAGACCATACACGGAAGTCATCGATGCCCCCGTCGTCGATGCGGCATCGACGAGCTTAAGCAGATCGGGCGCAATCAATACGCCGCCCAGCATCATGCCTAGCTGCTCCGAGCAACCGAGCTGGCGGGCGGCCGCCCAACCAAGATAAATGGGCAAAAAGTAGTAGCCGGCGTTATAGAGCCAACTGTAGAACAGGCGATAGATTTCGGAATCGGCAGACCACAGGCCCAGCATACCTTCGCCCATAATGACGGCAACGGTGCGGAACAACGCCGCGCAGACAATAAACGGCAGCGCCGACATCATGCTTTTGGACAGATAGTCCACCACGGCCATGGCGTTTGATGAAACCGTCGTTGTAAACGAGGTGTTAGAAACTTGTGACATGGAACGCCTTTCCCAATGTGACATGCGAGTTTTCCCTTTGTCACATCGTGCGGTACTGACCGATTGCGCGGTACTTTTCATAGCGGAGGTTTGTGAGGGTCGCGTCGTCGAGCTGCCCAAGCGTATCGAAGGCATCAAATGCCGAGGACATGACGGCACCGGCGATCTCCTCATGCGACAGGCCCCTATCGTCAACAATGCCGTCGATGATGCCGAGCGCCAACAGATCGGGGGCCGTGAGCTTAAGCGCCTCGGCGGCCTCATTCGCGCGCTCGGTATCCTTCCACAGGATCGACGCACAGGCCTCGGGGCTCACGACCGAATAGGCCGAGCTCGAGAGCATCAGGATGCGGTCGGCCACGGACAGCGCCAGCGCGCCACCAGAGCCGCCCTCGCCTGTCACCACCGAGACAATCGGCGTCTTGAGGCCGCTCATCTCCATGAGATTCTGGGCAATCGCCTCGCCCTGGCCGCGCTCCTCGGCACCGATGCCGCAAAACGCGCCCGAAGTATCGACCAGACACAGAACCGGTCGACCAAACTTTTCGGCCTGGCGCATAAGGCGACGCGCTTTGCGGTAGCCCTCGGGATGTGCCATACCAAAGTTGTGACGCATGCGCTCTTTGGTCGTGGTACCGCGCTCGACGGCGATAACCGTCACGGGTCGCCCGTCTTTCCAGCCAATGCCAGCCACCACGGCGGCGTCGTCGCCAAAGTAACGGTCGCCATGCAGCTCCACAAATCCATCCAGGCCCAGTGAGATCATCTCGCCCGCCGTGGCGCGATCTGCCGAGCGGGTCTGCTTGACAATCTCGAGCGCGGTTTTTGGTGCGGTCGAGCGCTTGAACAAGTGTCCCAGCTTTTTGCCGCGACGACCCGTATGCACGATCTCATGCGGTGCCCCCAGGCCGGGCGCGTGCCCTTCGTGCAGTGCCAGCAGCTCGCCTACCGTGAGCGCAATCTCGCCACGCGGAACAACGGCATCGCAAAAGCCGTGCTCCAGCAAAAACTCGGAGCGCTGGAATCCCTTGGGCAGGCGCTTGTGCATGTTCTGCTCGATCACGCGCGGGCCGGCAAATGCCGTCAGGGCATCGGGCTCGGCCAGGATAATATCGCCCTCCATGGCAAAGCTCGCGGTTACGCCTCCGGTCGTGGGGTCAGTGAGCACCGTGATATACAGGCCGCCCGCCTCGCTATGGCGCCTAACCGCCGCAGAAATCTTGGCCATCTGCATAAGCGATGTCACGCCCTCTTGCATGCGCGCACCGCCCGAAACGGTAAAGCCGACAACTGGCAATCCAAGCTCGGTCGCTCGCTCAAATGTGCGACAGATCTTCTCGCCCACCACGGAACCCATCGAGCCCATCATAAAGTTGGCGTCCATAAAGAAGAGCGCCGTATCGCAACCGCAGATTTTGCCCTTGCCGCACGCGACGGCATCGCGCTCGCCCGAACGTTCGCTCACGCTCTTGAGCTTGTCGGCATAGCCGGGAAACGAGAGGAAGTCCTCCGACGCCAGATTGGCATCCCATTCCTCAAACGTGCCCTCGTCGACCGTCATGCGCATGCGCGCGCGACCGCTCACGCGAAAGTGTTTGCCGCAACGAGGACAGACCTCGAGGTTGTCGTGCAGGCGTGCCTCATCGATCACACGGCGGCACTCCGGGCACTTGATAAACACGTGGCGTGCGGGAAACTCGGCGCACGACTCGGTTATCGGCCCCTCAAGGACATTGACCGTCTTCGCTTTTCTATTCATCAGCATAGAGATGCCCCATCAGATCGGTGTGGTACATGCCCGACAAGAACTCGTCGTTTGCCAGCACGTCGAGCTGAAGCTCGCTGTTTTCGCTCACGCCCTCAATCACGAGCTCGCCCAGGGCCGAGCGCATCTTACGAATAGCGCCGTCACGCGTGGGCGCACACACGATGAGCTTGCCAAGCATAGAGTCGTAGTACGGCGGAACTTTCGCACCGGTAAACATGGCGGAATCCCAGCGTACGCGCGGACCGCCCGGCACACGCAACGCGGTGACCGTTCCGCAGGACGGCAGAAAGTCCGGCGTTTCGGCATTGATGCGGCACTCCATGGCGTGGTTGCGGACCGGCATGTCCTCCTGCTCAAAGGGCAGAGGCTGGCCGG
>URVK01000209.1 GCA_900551305.1 uncultured Collinsella sp. | reverse complement strand
TGAGCCGTGCGTGGCGGCGGCTCCGGGGGATCCACTCCTCGCCGGCGTCCTCGTAGTCCTCGCCACCGGCCTCGGCGATGGCCATCATGAACTCATCCTCGTCACCAGCAGCACCGTTGGCGATCATGGTCTCCTTCTTGGCGTTCTCGTCCAGGACCTCCTTGGCAACGACGATCTGGCCCTTGCGCTCAAACTGGAAGGCGACGGAACCGGAGGTGCCCAGGTTGCCACCAGCGTGGGAGAAGGCGGAACGGACATCGGCGGCGGTGCGGTTGCGGTTGTCGGTCAGGCAGTCGACGTAGACGGCAACGCCGGCGGGACCGTAGCCCTCGTACACGATGTTCTCGTAGACGGCGGCATCGGCACCCGAACCAAAGGCCTTATCGATAGCGGACTTGATCTTGTCCTTAGGCATGGACTGAGCCTTGGCCTTGGCAACGGCAGCGGCGAGGCTGGCGGTGGTCTCCGGGGGCGGGGCTGGCGTTGTTCTCGGGCAGCGGGTCGCCGCCGAGACGGGCAGCAACGGTGATGTTGCGGCTGAGCTTGGAGAAGAGGGCGGAACGCTTGGCGTCCTGCGCGCCCTTACGATGCTTGGTTGTGGCCCACTTAGAGTGTCCGGACATACGTGTCTCCTATCGGTTTCGACCTAAAGCCCAGCGCGAATGCTCGGGCAATATAAACAAACGCTATAAATGATATACCTACTGGCCTGTGAGATAAACAAAAAAATGAAGGCGTCGTGATGATGCAGCCCCTTGGCACAAAGCAGCCTGACCCCAATGCGCCAATCTTTGGTTAGGTCCACAGGCGGTCGCTGCGGGTGATCGTGGCGCCGATGGCGAAAGGCATGCATGCAATGACCGGGTACAGGTAGCGCATGTAGGTCGACCCATTACATGGACCAATCAGGCACACAGCGAGCACACCCAGCAGCGGTATCCAGATGGCCAGCGCGCGCCACGAATGGCGGCGCAACAGGTAGACCACCACGATGATCATGATCCACACGTAGGTGGCCGAGCTCATGGTGAGCGAGATAAACGGAATGCGCTGCACCGCCACGCGGTACAGGTTAATCAGGTGGTCGCACCAGCGCACGGCTTTGCTGTCGACCGGATGGAAGTCAAAGTACTTGAGGTTATCGGGCTTCGCCATGATCTCGGCACTGCGCGCCGTGCTGTAGACCCACGCATCGCGAGCGCTCGGATAGAAGTACCCGTAGTAGTTATTGACGAGCGCCGAGATATAGCACTCGGGGTCCTTTTTGAACATCTGGGCCCACACCTCAAAATAGGCCTTGATGTCCTCCTGCGAGGCGTACTCATTGAAGCAGTTTTTCACGGCATCCGATTTGTCGGGGTTGTAGCGACGGCCCAGGTTCTCGTACTTAAGCACGCGATCGATCACAGCGCGCTCCTCATCGGTCACCAAGCCGTCGCAGGGAGCTTCCTCAATCGTGCCATCGTCTTTGACCTTGGGGTTAACGCCCGAATTAAGGCCGTCGTGCTTTTGGACGAAGCGCGCCGTCTGCTGAAACGGAATCGAGAGGATCTCGCGCTTGGAGCCCGGCGTGATATCGTGCGCCGGCATAAAGACCTTGGTGAAATACATGTTGGAGACAAGGCAGAGCGCAAGCACTGCGAGCACGCCGACCCAGCGGAAGCGTGGCGTGGCGTACGAGGGCGTGACGCCAGGCTGTTTGGCCACGCGACGGGCCACATGCGCGTCCCAAGCGCAAAACGCCGCCGCAATCACGCAGGCCGCCAGGGGAAACACCAGGCCGCCATTGCGCAAAAACGTGGAACCCATGGCACCCAGCACGAGCAACAGCCAGTCGTGGCGTGCAAAGAGCACAGGCGCCTGTTCGCCCGCGCGCTTGGCATTGGCATCGCGACGGGGCAGGCCACATGCCACGAGCTTGACGGTCTGAACGAGCAGCACCAAAAACGCATCGGCAAACAGTACGTCTTTGGTCAGCAGCGCCGCATAGTTGGAGAACATCGGCATAAACGCAAAGAACAGCAAGGTGACGCCACGGACCGGCAGGCTCACGCCCAGCTTGCGCAGCGATGATATGGAATAGGCCATGCAGGCGGCCGTGATGACAAATTGGGCACAGGTGTAGATGGCTAGCCCCGCATTGGCGCTGTTGAATAGCGAAAGCCCCAGCTGCACACATGAGCCGATGATGGCCGTGTGCACCACCGGATGATGGCCGTTGAGCAGCACGTTGGGGTTAAGCAGGCGCAGGTAGTCGCTCGTGCCGTTGGGATAGTTGAACCATTGGCGGATCTGCGCGCCCGTATCTCCCATAAAGAGGCCGGGCAGCGAGGCGATAAGCGTGGGCGCCCAGACAATCATGAGCACAAGAAACGGCCCGACAAAGGGATGGACCGAGAGCACGGCGTGGGCAACACGCCACACGCGACCAAAGTGGGTCTCCGAAAACGGAATGCGGCGGGAGCTCAACCAATCCAAAAACTCAAAAGCCAGATAGAAGGCCACAATCGCCAGAAGCATCCAGCCCGCGCCGCCAATCCAGGCGCAGATAACGCGTGCCTTGTCGCCCAGCACAATCTCTGCCGAATCGGTAAGGTCGTAGCTACGGCCGAACACCATGCAAACGGCAAAGAACAGCGATGGCAGCACGACCGACGGGCGCCAAGCGTCACCGCGGCCAAAGAACACATAGCGAAACGGCAGCGTGAGCAAGCAGGCAAGCGCGAGCAGCATCACTGCGTCGGTATGGCCGGCAAACGAGAGAAGTACCTCGTAGCACACGTAGAGCGTGCCCGTCGCCTTGGGGTCGATCGCCAGGACCGCATTGCTCGACACCGGGGCGGGATCGATGGAAAACGCCGTAGTCGCCAGCAGGGCGAGCAAAAATGCGATGAGCGTCTGCTTGGCGGGATAGCGCTTAAACCAAACGATGCGGGCGGCGTCGCGCGCAGCCGTTGCGGAGAGGTCGGAATCCTTCACAGTCCGAATAGCCTTTCTAGAAACCTGCCAAAAAGGGACAGGTTTATTTTGGCAGGGTTTATCTGGGGAAACGTTACGGGTCTGTCATCGTTGCCCGGCAAAA